>SVNW01000033.1 GCA_015066745.1 Ruminococcus sp.
TAAAAGATTAGAACGATGGAGCGTCACTAATTGTCTTAAACGGCAAAAAGAGTTATTCGAACACTTTGGCGTACCGTTAACTATTGAAGAATTGTTGCATACCTAAAAAACCGAAGTTTCGTGATTATATTTTGATATTAAAGAGAAAGTAGGTGCTACAATGGAAATGATGCAATAGGAAACAGTAACTTTTTTTGATATCTATGATGCTAAGGTTGAATGGAAGTCTGAGGGAAAAGAAGAAGGTATGATCGAGAAAACCGTAGATATGGCGCTAAAAATGATGGAAAACGGAATATCGTTGGATATCGTTCAGAAGTGCAGTGGATTAAATGATGCCGACATGGAGAAGTTAGTTGAACAATACAACAAATCTTTGAAATCTGATGGTTTAATTGGAAAAAAATGAATGATATACCTTATTTTCAATTGATATTTCCGATAGTATATGATTGTTGAATTTTTAGAGGAAATGTAGTATAATATAGAAAAATTGAAATGTTGGATAAATAATAATTTATAGGAGTAAAATTATGTTAAAACCAGAGAGATTGAAAAAAGGTGATAAAGTTGCAATAGTTTCTTTGTCAGGTGGTATGATTGGCGAGGAGATGTTTATTCATAAGTTTGAAATCGCAAAGAAACGATTGGAGGAAGAATACGGATTAGAAGTAGTGGCGATGCCAAATGCGTTAAAGGGGATAGATTATTTGTATCAGCACCCCAAAGCAAGAGCGCAGGATTTAATGGAGGCATTTAAAAATTCCGAAATCAAGGCGGTTTTTAATGCCATTGGCGGAGATGATACTATCAGACTTTTACCGTATATTGACTTTGACGTTTTACGAAAGAATCCTAAGATTTTTACAGGTTTTTCAGACACAACAACAAATCATTTTATGATGTATAAGGCAGGAATAGTATCTTACTATGGTTTAAGCGTGATGAACAATATTGCAGAGTACGTATCTATTAACGAATACACTAAAAATGCTATGGAGAAAACACTCTTTGAACCGCAGGATACACTTGAAATCAGATGCAGTGACTTTTGCAGTTATGAAAAAGATAAGATCTGGTGGAAAGAAGAAAATGTAAATCAGCCAACACCGAGATTTTCAAATACAGGATATGAAGTAATTCAAGGTAAAGGCAAAGTAACAGGAGCATTGTTGGGCGGTTGTATAGATGTATTTCCGCAACTTACAGGAACTTCTCTGTGGCCTGCACTCGATGAGTGGAAAAATAAGATATTGTTAATTGAAACAAGCGAAGTCGATATGCCTGAAATGGTTTTATGCTGGCTTCTGAGAAATCTGTATGCACAGGGAATACTGGCGGTTATCAAAGGGATAATTGTAGGCAAGCCTGTTTCAGAAGAAAAACTCGAAAGCTACAAAGAGGTATACAAACAGGTTGTCGGATTTGAAGCAAATTTGCCTGATCTTCCGATACTGTACAATGTAAATGTAGGTCATGCATATCCGATCGGTGTTTTTCCGTTAGGCTTGCAGTATGAAATTGATTGTGATAATAAAACACTTACTTTGGTTGAAAGTGCAACGGTGTAAAAGAAACTTTATTTTGAATAATCACTCAACAAAAGAGCCTCCACCTTTTCAAAGATAGAGGCTTATGTTATTGTGGAAAAGATTTTTTCATTTCACTTTTATTTTCATACATTCGTTTATCAGCCTGTTTGAATACTTCCTGATATGAACTGAATTTTTCTTTCCTGAAAACAGCGATCCCTTTGGCAATAGATATCTGAAGCTGTTCGTTTTCTGTCTTGACTTTTGCAGTTTTCATTGCATTATCAAATTTTGTGATGAGGGTTTCACGGTTTTTGTAGTCATCATTTCTCAGAAGCACTACAAATTCATCTCCGCCTATACGATAAACAGGGCTGTGTGTAAATATACGGCAAATCAGTTTGCATGAAGATACTATAAGAGCATCTCCTGCTTTGTGTCCATAATTGTCGTTTGTTTTTTTGAGGTTATTTACATCAAGCACCATAACAGCAAATTGTGGATCAGAATTCTGAATTTCTTCATCAAGTTCTTTGATTTTTTCCTTGTAAGCAGTTGAGTTTTTGACACCTGTAAGAGCGTCACTGTATGCAAGACCTGTAATGTGAGACATCTGGCTTCGTATCT
This sequence comes from Ruminococcus sp., assembly GCA_015066745.1. GTDB lineage: Bacteria > Bacillota > Clostridia > Oscillospirales > Ruminococcaceae > HUN007. Next base: position 2,160 of record SVNW01000033.1, read on the forward strand.
GTGCGGAAGTCGCTTCAAGGGTACGGGCAAGAATTCCGATTTCGTCGTTGCTGTTTGATGAATAGTTAAATTCATAATTGTTTTTCATCATCTGTTCTGTTGCAACAGTAAGATCGCCGAGAGGTTTTATAAGTCGTCTTGTTATAAGCAGAGTGAGGAATATAAATAATATGGAAACAAGCGAGCAAAGAATAATAACACGTAGTGTAACAGAGTTAAGATCTTTATAGACTTCGGATTTTTTTACGGTTATTACAAGATTCATTCCGTTGTCGAGAGTTGTTTTGCACTCAATCATCTCTTTGTCGAGATTATCCGGACATTTACTTCCGGGATCGAAGTGCTTGTGATATACTATTCTGTTGTTGCTGTCAGTAAGATATGCATAGCCTGTATTATAAACTATGATACTGTCAACGCTTTTCATAATGTCTTCAAAGTCAACATCCATGCCGGCTACGCCAAGAAGTTTGTCACCTATATACAGTGGTATTACATAAGAAAGCAGATAGTAATCAGAATCACGGTTCTGATGGGGCATTATCCATGCAGGTGAACCTTTTTTTGCAGGTATGAAGTACCAGCCGACATTTTTATCATCATTTGGTTCATACATATTAAGATTAGTAGGTTCGATAAATTCGAAATCATCTGAACCGTTTTCTTTGCTTCTGAAAAATCCCTCGGTCGGAGAGAAAAATTCAGGATTGTATCTGAAATAATACGAAAGTGCGTTTGGTGTATGATTTGTAACGTTAGTAAATAGCCTGAAAATATGATCTGTATATTCTTTGCGAAATACATCATCGTTTTGCAATGCTTCTATGCTGTCAGCTTCATAGATACTGCATGTTTCAACTATTTCTACTGATTGTTTAATATTTTTGAACAGTATATTAAGCTGTACTTTCTGAACTTCAGAAGTTGTGTTCAGCATAGTATTTGCATCCCTTTTCAGAAGGTATCTGGTTGATATCACGCAAGTAGTTCCTACAAGTGAAGCAAGTATGATCATCGCCGATAAAATAAGTGTCAGTATTTTTATCTGTAAAGATTTCATAAATTTCCCCTCCCCGAAAGTTGTTTCCCCATTACAACTTTATCAATATACTTATAATTATAATACTATATTAGAAAAAAATCAATAAAATCACCAAAAAAATATATTTTTATTTTTAAATAATTTTTTATTAATCAGACAATGATATACTAAAAAAATTATTCCTTGACAATTATACTATAAAATCTTATAATTAAAAGGTAGACATAATTATTAAAAATCGAAAAGGGGTGAATGACTTTGGGTAAGAAAGCACAGTTTGATTACATATGGACAGATAAAAAACGTACTATTTTTGGATTGCCTATATCTTTTACAAGATATTTTATCACTGAGAAAAAGATAATATGCAGAAAAGGTCTTTTTAATATAGTTGAAGATGAAATAAACATTTACAAGATCACTGATAAGAAAATGACTCTTCCATTTTTTCAGAGATTGTTTAAATGTGGTACTATAACGATTTTCTCAAAGGATACTGATACAAGAGAAAAGGATCTGGTATCGATAAAAAATCCATATGACGTATCAAAACTTATTGATAAACAGCTTGACAGTGAACGTGACAAGTATGGTATCAGAGGTCGTGATATGATGGGGGAGTTTGATGACCAGGACACTGGTTCTGGAAACTAATCAATAGTTATAAACGGGTGGTATTTTATATCACCCTGTATTTTTATCCTGAGAGGAGAAAATTTATGCTTTCTTTTATTACAGAAAGAAAATCATGCTGGGAAATGCTTGCTCTTGAAAAAAGACCTATATATATTTACGGAATGGGAAATGGTGCTGATAAGATATTTGAGGTTTTTGAACAGTACAAAATAAAGGCAAAGGGTGTTTTTGCAAGTGATGAATATGTACGAGGTCATTCTTTCAGAGGGTATAAGGTAAAAAAATATTCGGAAGTTTGTGAGGAAGAAGAAGATTTTGTTATAGTTCTTGCTTTTGCTGCCGGTTATGATTCGCTTATCGAAAAAATCATGGAATATGACAGAAGACACACCCTTTATGCACCTGATGTTCCGATAGAAGGCGGAGGACTTTTTACATACGAATACTGTGAGGAACACAAAGAGGAAATTAATGAAGTTTACAATATGCTTGCAGACGATTTTTCAAAAAAAGTCTTTGCTGATACCATAAACTTCAGAATAAGTGGAAAAATAAAATACCTTACAGGTGTTACCACTCCTAAGAGTGAAGTGTATACCGATATAATAAAACCCGATACAGATGAAGTGTATGTGGATCTTGGTGCATATAACGGCGATACAGTAGCCGAATTTCTTGAATTTACAGGTGGCAGATACCAAAGAATCTATGCCCTTGAACCTGACAACAGAAACTTTAAAAAGCTTTCTCTCTCCGTAGAGGGAAAAGAAAATATAGAAATTTTTAACTGTGCTGCATGGAGTGAGGATACCGAACTTCTTTTTGCAGACAGAGCAGGTCGCCAGTCAGCAGTAAGCACAACAGGAAAAAGTAAACCTGCAAGATGTGTTGACAGTATATTGCAGGGAAGTCCTGCGTCAATAATAAAAATGGACGTTGAAGGTGCTGAAGAAGAAGCTATAAACGGTGCAAAATACACAATAAAAAATTATCATCCGAAACTGATGATATCGCTTTATCACCGAAACAGAGATATCTTCTATCTTCCTTTGATGGTTAAAAAATTAAATCCTGATTACAGGTTATATATAAGGCATCAGCCATACATACCGGCATGGGAAACTAATTTGTATGCTGTCTGAATACGGGATTTTTGGGGAGTGATAAAATGAATACGGACATAGAGCAAGTAACCAATGAACAGGAATGGCAATGGTGTCTGGTCGGAAATATTGTTGAAGAACACGAATATGGTGAAGACCATGTAATTCTTCGTGGAAACAAACAGTTCCGTCCAAATGCCAAAGTATTTATTAATCTGATATATGGCGGTATGGGTCATGAAAATATACTTGTTATAGGTTTACCGCGACGTTCCAGAGTATATATCGAAGTTGTAACAGCAAGAAAATATGTTTGTAACTTTCGCTTAAAAAAAGTTTTTAAACCTGCTGTCTTAAATAAGATAAAAAAATCCAAACATGAATGGTGGGGCAATACCGATGAAGCCAGAGATCGTATTATCAAAGCAGCAGAATTGTTTAATTCTGAGGAAGCAGAAAAAAGAGAAAAGCAGACTTACGGATAATGGATAGTCGGATATATTTTTGCTGATAAAAAAAGTTTATGACAAGGTATATAAAACAAGAAAATCAAAACTTCCAAAAACACAACATAATATTGTGACATTTTTGTCTGATAAAAAGAAATTTTGCAGGATTGAGTAAAAGCACTTGCAAAATTTCTTTTTTTATAATATTATATATTATAGGGCTAATTAAAAAATGAATTTTTAAAATAAATATTATTCTCTAGGAGGACTCATTGATGAAAAAATTAAGTGAAATGAATCATGAAGAACTGGTAGCTTTTCAGAAGGACGCTGAAAAAAGATACAACGACTTCAAAGCCTTAAATCTCAAACTCGATATGTCCAGAGGAAAGCCGGCACCGGCTCAGCTTGATATTTCAATGTCTTTGCTTAACGCACTTGATAATGAAACACTTTGTTCATCAAACGGAACAGATTACAGAAACTACGGCATACTTGACGGTATTCCTGAAGCTAAGGAAATGTTTGCAGAGCTTCTTGGAGTAGAATCTGACAATATCATTGTTTACGGAAATGCAAGTCTTGCAGCTATGTATGACAATATTTCAAGAGCAATGACTCACGGAATACTCGGTAACAAGCCATGGTCAAAATATGACAAGGTAAAGTTCCTGTGTCCTGTACCGGGATATGACAGACATTTTGCAATATGTGAATACTTCGGTATCGAAATGATAAATATTCCTATGGACTCTGACGGTCCTGACATGGATATGGTAGAAAAGCTTGTCAGCGAAGACGAAACAATAAAAGGTATCTGGTGTGTTCCCCAGTATTCAAATCCTTCAGGTATTTCATACAGTGATGAAGTAGTAAAGCGTTTTGCCGCTCTTAAACCAAAGGCTGAAGATTTCAGAATTTTCTGGGATAACGCTTATTGTATACACCATATTACTGATACACCTAAGTTGATCCTCAATATATTTGACGAATGTAAGAAAAACGGCACTGAAGATATGGTATATGAATTTACTTCAACTTCAAAGATATCATTCCCGGGTGCAGGTGTGGCTGTTATGGCTGCAAGCAAGAAAAACGTTGACAGCATAAAGAGCCAGCTTGGTATATCAACTATCGGTTTTGATAAGATAAATCAGCTTCGTCATGTTAAGTTCTTTAAAAATGCTGAAGGTCTCAAAAAACACATGGACCTTCATAAAGAGATAATCGCTCCTAAGTTTGATGTTGTTATAGAAGAACTTGAAAAGAATGTTCTTCCTCTTGACGCAGCATCATGGCATAAAGCAGAAGGCGGATACTTCATTTCATTCAATGCTATGAACGGTTGTGCAAAGCGCATAGTTTCACTTTGTAAAGAAGCAGGTGTTGTACTTACAGGTGCAGGCGCAACATATCCTTACGGAAAGGACCCTGATGACAGCAATATCAGAATAGCTCCGACATATCCTACAGTTGATGAACTCAGAAAAGCTATGGAACTCTTCTGCATATGCGTACAGCTTGCATCAGTAGAAAAATGTTTAAGTAAGTAATATATAAATTAATAAAGTAAAAAAATCAGAGTTATGCCAAAACATAACTCTGATTTTTTTTACAAAAAAGCTTTACTTTTGTGTCGAAATATAGTAAAATAGCTGTATACTTTTAAGTGGGAGGTTATTTTATGAGGAAAATATTAAGGAAGATGATTTCATTTGTGGTTTCATTTTCGTTTTTGAGTACAACATTTTTTTCTTCTGTATGTGCACAAGAAATTCAGATGCCGGAAGTAACGGTTGAAAATGAAGTAGTTGATGTTACCGAGGATAAAAGTGAAGATATTACCGCAGGAGATGATACTACAGTTGAAGAAATTCCTGAGATACCTGAAGAAGAAACTCCGCCTAAAGAATACGGCATAGATATTTCGGTATATCAGGGGGATATAAACTGGAGTGAACTTGCACTTGAAGAAAACAACATAGATTTTGTTATTATGAGAGCGGGTACATCATGGTATGGCATTGATAAAAATTTTGAAAAAAATTATGCAGGAGTAAAGTCAACAGGTATAAAAAAAGGTGCTTATCTGTATTGCAGTGCGGTGACACTTGAAGGATTTAAAAAAGCCGCATATGATTTTCTTGGATATCTCGATGGTAAAGAATTTGAGATGCCTGTGTATATAGATATAGAATATTCGGAACAGCTTGCTCTTGGTAAAGAAAAACTCACTGCTTATACACTTGCCGCTATGAATATTATCAGTGATGCAGGATACAAAACAGGTGTTTATACAGGTAAGTACTGGTACTTGAATCATCTTGACAGAGCTATGATAGAAAAGTCCGGATATGAAGTGTGGATGGCTGTATATCCGTCACTTACTTTACAGATAGACCCTTTAAAATATGATTATTCAGAATACTGTGATATATGGCAGTATTCCAGCATAGGAACAAAAAAAGGTATTCCGGCAGTCGTTGATTTAAATATAGCATATACAATATACCCTGAACCTATAGAGGACAAAAAAGAGCTTTTAGACGAAATCGCACTTTTAAAATCAGGAAACAAACTGAATTTCCGATGCGGAGCAGGAAGTGATTTTGCTAATATAATGGAAATAGACAGCAGAACTGTAGTTGAAGTAAAAGAACAAAAAGAAATCAATGGAGTAGTATGGAACAGGATAAAGTATAATGGGCTTATAGGTTGGTGTAAAAGTGAAGATATCGTAAAACTGGATAAAGAAAGTGATATTACTGTTATACGTCATGACGTGGATGATGACGGAGTACTTACAGTAAATGATATTAAAAAGCTTGGTACTTATGTTCTTTGTGATGAAGAAAACGGGGTAAAGGCTGATATAAACGGCGATGGACAAGTGAACGTATTTGACTATCAGAGAGTAAAAAAACAAATTATAAATTAAAACAAATACCGATGACATCTCTTAAAAAATGTCATCGGTATTTGTTTTAATCTCTCATATTTCCCTTTTATAAATTTTCTTTTTCTTTCATAAATTTTTCAAGTCCATCAGGAGTCTGAGGTTGATGGAAGAATAAAAAACAAGCTTTTGTATTTTCGATAATTCCTATAAATAGTGTCAGAGAAGCAAGTTGAGTCATAAAACGTATTGATATTTTTTTTAGAATGTTGCAAATCTTATTCATCCAAATCAAGCTCCTTTCAAGCTCAGTTTAAAGTGATGTTTTGAAAGTCGACTTAAGTTATAATCTTACCAAAATTTAAGTCATGAAAATTTGTTTGCTAAGTAACCGACAATCATAGAGGTAACTGAAACTATAGAACCAAATGACAGTGATAATGAATATACTTTGAAACCGCAAATACAAAGCAACAAAGAAAATATACATATAAATGTCACACATAGAATACTTTGTTTACGCAATTTTGATCTTAATTTGTTATTAATAGGTTTATTTTTATGTTCAACCGGGGCAAGTAATGATACAAATACAAATGAAAAAATAGAAAAAACAGTAAAAATTATCGTACAGACAGTAACCGGTATATGTTTTATCACTATAGAAAAAAGTGTAAGTACAACAGCGAATAAACAAATACATCCGTGGTGTGTATCTGCATGATATCCTCCGGTATATTGTCTTATAAATACAAATGCAGACGTAAAAAGCATTATCTCGATAAATAATCCCGTAACAGATGCAATTATTATTGCTATGAAAATATTTATAAAAACAGACAGCAGAAGCTCTGCACCGTAAGAATAAACATTTCTGTCTTCTTTGTTAATTATCGAATGCTTTACAAAAATATCTGATATGTATTCCGAAATTTTTTTTATCATAACTTTACCCTTGAATCCCTTAATCTAAGTATATCGTTTCTTTATATGAATTTTCAATACTTTTTCGCAAGATGTATCTAAAACTGCGTGAGATGCATTTTTGTGACGAAAAAATATGCATTATTTGTTTAAAACAACTATTTTAAGGTAAAATACATTGTCTTTAAAATCATAACTTATATAACCGCCAAGTTTTTTTACAGATGTTTTTATACTGCTCATACCTATATTATGAGCGGCTTTGTTTTTCTTTTTTGTCTGCAGATTTTTCGGGTCTACAACATCCGAAGAATTTGAAATTTCTATAGCGATTTTATCTTCAATCTGCTGCATACTCATATGTATATATTTTTCGTTGTTTTCATATCGTTGACATGCTTCTATGGAATTATCAAGTGCATTTCCGAGAGCACGACATAATTCAAAACAGTCAAGTGAAAATTTGTTTACAGCTATGTTTTTGCTTACCTTTATTCCCATATCATGTGCTGATTTAAGCTTTATATTTATAATAGAGTCTATTATAGGTTCGCCTGTATAGCATATGTAATTGATTTCGTCAAGACGTTCAGAAAGATTATGAATAACTTCTGACGCAGAGTCTTTTTCGTTTCTGGCAATCAGATCATTTATTATCGTTACCTGATTACTTACATCATGCTTTAATTTTCGCATCTCGGAGTATGCATTTTCAAGTTGTTTGTAGTTTGTATTTTCATGTTCAACAACTTGTTCAAGAATTGATAAACGTAATTGTTTATTATAGTTTTCAAAAAAGTCGAAAAATGCAATATTTATAAATGAAAGCCCTGCAATTGCCAAAAGAAACAGCGTAGTTATCATCTGACCGTTAAGGTTTATATAGGAGATAGCAAGTGTATACAGAACGAGAATACTTACAACAGGCATGGAAATAATGATTATCCAATGTTTTGATGGTATTTCACGTATTTTTTTATTAATAATTCTGCAGACAAGTACAATGATCCAGAAATAAAGAATTTTTACTCCTACCATTCCGGAAATTCGTGCAGGACCTCTTAAAGAAAGTTCTTCAGGTGTTGTCAGTTTCAGTACAGTCATAGAGCCTATAAATATAGTTTCTGAAACAACTATTATAAACATAATAAGTATGGTAAAAAAGACCTTTTTTATTGAAGAACCTTCATATAGAAGAAGGGAGATAAGATATATAAACACAAGTGATCCCAACATAGTTGCAATAGGGCTTATATTTATAAGAACACTTGTGAAAAGCCAACCGCATAGTAAACCATATGTACCTATATACGGTCGTCTGCTTGTATATTTATCAGGGAGAAGTTTGCCAAAGTATATATATATTATAAATGCTTCAGCAATGATATTTATTGCTTCAATAGAATACCAAAGGGGAGTACTCATAAAAAATCACCGTCCAGTCATGTATGAGATGTAGTTTTCTACGACGTCTTTTTTATATTTTCTGCTCAGCGGAACAGTATCATTGTTTTTCATCGATACATCAAGTTTATTTATAGTATCTATCCATGATATATTGATTAGAAAACTCTTATGCGCCTTTGTAAAATTATCGTTCTGAAGTTCTTTTTCTGCGTCTGAAAGTTTACCGCAGTATTCTATTTCAGAGTCTTTTGAATGAATTATTATTTTTTTGTCTATAACTTCAAAGTATACAATATCGTTAAGAGGAAAAAATATTGTCTTGTTTTTTGTAGGTACTTCAAATGTCTTATGTTTTAGCGAATATTCGTCCATAATTGATCTGAACTGCTTTTCATAGATAAATTCAGGCTGGTTTTTAACAAGAAAACGAAACGCATTTACTTCATAGCCTTCTATTGCAAATTCCTGATGACTTGTAAAGAAAACAATAATAGTATGGTCATTTTTTTTACGTATTTCTTTTGCAGTTTCCATACCATTTATACCGCTCATTTCAATATCGAGAAATATAATATCAAAGTCATTTTCAGCATAAGCCAAAAGTAAAGCTTCGCCACTGTTGAACACCGATATATCACATGCTGAAATATCTTTTACAGTTTTATTGATAAGTCCACAAATCATGTCAGAAAATATTTTTTCATCATCGCATACAGCTATTTTCACCAAAATCCACCTCCAATCATGTCAAATCCATAATATAAATATAAAATAATTTTTTATAAATGTCAATAGAATGTATAAAATTACAATTAAAATAGTGCATGATATATATATGCATACACAAAAATAGAGAAGTTTTACACAATGCATTTCACGCCGAAAAATGAACATCTCACGCAAAAGTATTGATTTGTTTTTTTAAATGAGTTAATATATAAACAAGGAGAAGAAAGAGGAAAATGAAAGTAGTCAGTCATCACATAAGGAGATATGAGAAAAAAACAGGGAGATAAGGGGGAACTGGAATTGTCATCAACTTTACAGTTTGTGCTTGACGGAGTACAGCAGGGGTGTACGTTGGTGTGGGACGTTATAACTGAGTGTTCAAGAAAGGTAAACGTCACACTAAGTGCAGGAGATAAGATTTATTTTAATGCTAAAAAGCTTGATTATGACACACAGATGCAGTTGTTATCGCAGGATACAAACAAGCATAATTGTTGTGATTTACCTGTACTTACTATAACAGTAGATGATGTGTTTAAGCTGAAGTCCAGTCATACTACTTCTGATATAAATGACAGTTTCGGTAATAAAATCGGTTGTGTTCATGATTTTTATATCGAAGATACTGTAGACAGAGGCAGTAGTGATATCTATATAAATATAGTAGGCTGGAAAATGAAATCATAAGTTTTTTCATAAAAATTCATAATAAAGTCACCATCCTCAAAACATTTAACAATAATATTTTTACGACATACCGGTTCTTACCCCTTTAGAACCGGTATATTGTTTTGTTAAACAAGTTTAATTTTGTTAATTTTTACTCGTATTTACAGTTGACTAATGCGTATAAAAATGTTAAAATTATAAAGAATGAATTTTTTTAATGGGGGCGTTTTTTTTGAATGTGACATTGGTAGCACATACTCCTGAGCCCGAAAAGACAGTTGCAGCAGCTGCAAAGCTTTGTTATTCTTCATCGGGTGTGATGGATCTTCTTGAAGGGCTTGATGAACAGAAAACACAGTCATTTGTTCAGATGCTTGCTGATATAGGACACGAAAGTCCTCTTGAACACGCGGTGTTTACATTTGCTGTCGAAGGAATATCAAGAGCCTGTTCTCACCAGCTTGTAAGACACAGAATAGCGTCTTATTCGCAGAAAAGTCAGCGTTATGTTGATGAAGAAAATTTTGATTATATAATACCGCCTGAAATAGAGCTGGTGCCACAGGCGTGTGAAGAATTCAAGGAAACTATGAATCTGCTTGCAGAGCGTTATCAGAAAATAGCTGAAATTCTTACACAAAAGCACAAGGAAAGTTTTATGGCTTTGGGTGTAAGTGAAAAAGAAGCAACGTCAAAGGCCAGAAAAAAGGCGAATGAAGATGCCAGATTTATTTTACCGAATGCTTGTGAAACAAAAATAGTAATAACTATGAATGCAAGAAGTCTGCTTAACTTTTTCAGACATCGATGCTGTAACAGAGCGCAGTGGGAGATAAAGGCAGTTGCTGATGAGATGCTTCGTCTTTGTTGTGAGGTTGCACCATCGCTTTTTGCAAAGGCAGGTCCTTTATGTGCAGTGAGCGGAAAATGTCCCGAGGGAAAAATGTCCTGCGGACAGATCTTGAAAATGAAAGAGTTTTACGAAGAATTAAAAAAAAATAAAGGTGAAAAACCTGATGCTTGAATTCAGAGATATACAGATAAGTGATAAGAAATGGATAGATGAACTTCTCTCTCTATCAGACTTTATGGGTTGTGAGTATAGTTTTGCAAATAACCTTGCATGGAGAAGACAGAATGATTCGGTGATATGCAGATATAAAGACTTCTATATAGTCAGATCAGGCAAAGAAAAGCCGGTATTTACGTTTCCGGCAGGCAAGGGAGATTATAAAGATGTACTTTTTATGATAAAAGCATATGCCGAAAGTCTCGGACATAAAGCTGTTATCTGGAATGCGTCAGCACATCAGATATCACTTATAAACGAAATTTTTGATAATAAAACACAGGTGTTGTGTGATGAATCGCAGTATGACTATATATATCTTGCCAAGGAGTTAGCAGAGTTTAAAGGTAAGAAATTTCACAGCAAAAAAAATCATCTGAATGCTTTTAAAAAATATAACTGGAGTTTTGAAGAACTTACAGAAAAGGATTTTGATGAGTGCATAGTTTTTTGTGCAAATGATTATACAAATAACAACAGGGAAGAACATCATTCAGCTGTTGCCGAACAGTTTGCGATACACACATATTTTATGAATTATCATGAACTTGGGTTAAAAGGCGGTATACTTCGTGTAGACGGAAAAATAGTTGCAGTATCTATAGGAGAACGTCTTAACTCTGAAACATTTGTTGTTCATATAGAAAAAGCAGATACATCGTACAGAGGCGCTTATACAGCTATGTGCAATGAATTTGTAAAGCATTTTGCAACTGATGTAAAGTATATAAACAGAGAAGAAGATCTGGGAATAGAAGGATTGAGAAAATCAAAAAAATCTTACAATCCTGTATTTTTACTTCAGAAAGATATAATAACATTTTAGTTTATTTTAGTATTAGAGAGGCGGAATTTATAAATGATATATGTTTTTTTGGCAGACGGTTTTGAAGAAGTTGAAGCACTTACGGCTGTTGATTTACTGAGAAGATGTGAACTTGATGTAAAGACTGTCGGAATAGGCAGAGAAGCAATAAGAGGTTCACACGGTATACTTGTTCAGTCAGATCTTTCTGATAAAGACTGCGTGCTTGATGAAAACGTAGAAATGATAGTTTTACCCGGAGGAATGCCCGGAACACTCAATCTTGAACATTCAGCTACAGTACAGAATGCTATCGATTTCTGCATGAACAACGGAAAATACGTTGCAGCAATATGTGCAGCTCCTTCAATTCTTGGTCACAAGGGTATACTTGACGGAAAAAAGGCTACATGTTATGCCGGTTTTGAAACACAGCTTGGAAACGCTGAAATCTCAACAGAAAATGTATGCGTTTGTGAAAACATTATAACTTCAAAGGGTCCGGGAACATCAATGGAATTTGCGCTTAAACTCGTTGAAGTTCTTATTTCAAAAGAACGCAGAGATATTCTTGCTTCTTCACTTATGCTCTGATGGAGAAACTTTTATATGGATAGTAAAAGTATACTGCGTAAGCAGTACAAATTACGCAGAGCATCACTTTTTGTGAGTGATGCTGATAAAAAGAAGGCCGACGATGCTATAAAAGAATATTTTATCTCTCTTAAAAAAAGTCATAATATTTCGGTTTTTCTTATATATGTTTCATTCAGGGACGAAGTCGATACAAAAGAACTTATAGAATATTTACTCAGTAGTGGCGGTAAAGTCGCAGTTCCGCGTTGTTATGACAATGGGAGAATGGAGTTTTTTGTAATATCTTCTCTTGAAAATCTCAGAACATCAGCATATGGAATTTTAGAACCGGAAGATGATGAACGTTTCAGAGTTACTGATTTTGAAAATTCACTTTGCATTGTTCCGGGACTTGCTTTTGACAGCAATGGTATGAGGATAGGCTATGGCGGAGGATATTATGACAGATTTCTTGAAAAACATGAAAATATGATATCTGTTGGTTTTTGCTATGACTCGCTCATAGAAAAATCTGTTCTGACAGAGAAACATGACCGAAAAGTTGATTATATTATAACCGAGAAAGGAATTATGAGAACGAATGGATAATAAAACTTTAAAAGGCGAAAATTTATCGGACAATTATGATGAAGATATGATAGATGAAATGCTTGATGAGATCATAAACAAAAAAGAAGACGATGATTTTCCTGAAAGCAATAAAACAGACTACAGTTCAGAGGGTGTTGTTACTATCGAAGACGACGCTCCTGAAATAAGTGAAGCGGTTTATGAACGTGCCCGCCAGAGAGCCGGCAGGATAAAGGAAAAACAGGGTACAAAACCGGTAACCAGAAGAGTAAAGGTAAAGTATATCAAGCCTAAAAAAGGTAACAGAATTGCATTCAGTCTTATTTTTACATCTATAATTATAGGCCTGTCAGTAATAGCTTCTATCTCTATCATATTTCTTGCAAAAGAGTTTTTCGGAATAGATAAGAGTGCTTCAAGTTATACTATAAGTATTCCTGAAGATGCTGATGTAAAACAGGTTATGGAGATCATCACCACTAAGCAGGAGGACAAGGGTAGAGAACCTATCATCAGAGTAAAGCCTTTATTTGAATTGCTTGTAAAGTTCAAGGAAAGAGGCGGAAACACTATGGAGTTTGTTGCAGGTGAACACGCACTTAGTCCTAATATGGGTTATACTGATATTTTAAATGAACTTACAAGTGTTGACTATATAATGAGAGAAACTGTAATGATAACATTTGTAGAGGGAACTACGCTTGACGATGCAGCAAAGCTTCTTGAAGAACAAGGAGTGTGTCCTGCTGATAGATTTATGTATTATTTTAACAACGGACTTGAAGGATATGATTTTATTGAGGATCTTCCAAAGTCTACAGCACACAGTCTCAGATATCACAAGATGGAAGGTTATTTTTTCCCTGATACATATGAGTTCTATAAAGCTATAGATATGGAAAATATGGAAGAATCAGATTATGAGATTATTATAAGAAAGATTTATGATAACTTCGAAACTAAGTATAACGAAGAGTTGATAGCAAGAACCGAAGAACTTGGAATGACTATGGACGAAGTAATTATAATGGCTTCGATAATACAGAAAGAAGCTGCTGATAATGCTGATATGTACAATGTTTCATCTGTTTTCCATAACCGAATGGAAAGACCGTATGACTTCAGAGGTTTTGAGTCGGATCCTACCAGTAAATATGCGGACTGGCTCAGGGCAAAAGGTGAATCAGAAGATATGGCACTTGCATATGATACTTATAAAACCAAGTGGTATACACCGGGAGCTATATGTAATCCGGGACTTAACGCTATAAAGGCAGTTCTTTATCCTGCTGATACGAATTACTATTTCTTCTGTGCGGATACCAGAACAGATGAAAAGATAGTATATTATGCAGAAACTGATGAACAGCATGATCAAAATCGTATATTGGCAGGACTTGCATAAAAGTTTATCTCCCATAAAAATAACTGGAGGAATTTTATTTGAATCTTGAAGTTTTATCTCCTGCCGGAGATTATGAAAGACTTATGGCAGCACTTAATTATGGTGCGGATGCAGTTTATCTCGGAAGAGAAAGATTTGGTATGAGAGCATCACCTCAGAACTTTGATTTTGATGGCTTAAAGGAAGCGGTGAGAATTTCTCATGAAAGAGGAGTAAAAGTTTATCTTACCTGCAATACACTTCCGAGAAACAATGAAATACCACATTTTCAGAGATATGTTGAAGAAGCGGTTGAATGTGGAGTTGATGCACTTATTGCTGCTGATATAGGTATTATATCGCTTATAAAGAAATATGCACCTCAGATGGAAGTACATGCTTCTACTCAGACGGGAATAGTAAATTATGTTACTGCCCGTGAGCTTTATGATATGGGTTGTAAGAGAGTAGTACTTGCACGAGAACTTTCAATTGATGAAATAGCAGAAATACGTGCCAAAACACCAAAGGAAATGGATATAGAAGCATTTGTACACGGAGCGATGTGTGTATCATTTTCGGGAAGATGTCTGCTTTCAAGTTATCTTGTAAACCGTGATGCAAACAGAGGCGAATGTGCCCAGCCTTGCAGATGGGGCTATCATCTTATGGAAGAAAAACGCCCGAATGAATTTTATCCTGTTTTTGAAGATGAACAGGGAACATATATTCTTAATGCTAAGGATATGTGCATGATCGATTATATTGACAGACTTCATGAGGCAGGTATATACAGTCTGAAGATAGAAGGCAGAGCAAAGTCTGCATACTATGTGTCGGTTGTTACAAATGCATATCGTATGGCTGTTGATCATTATATGGCAAATCCAAATGAAAAATTTGTACTTCCTGACTGGGTACGTGAGGAAGTTTTCAAAGTAAGCCACAGAAAGTATTGCACAGGATTTTTCTTTGGTCACCCAAAAGACAGTCAGTATTATGAAACAGGCGGATATATACGTGAATATGACGTAGTAGCTGTTATTGACGAATGCAGGGACGGAAGAATATACGCAACTCAGAGAAATAAATTTCTTGCAGGAGATACACTTGAAGTGTTTTCACCTAAAACAAAACCTGAAATTATCAAAGCCGATATAATATATAACGAAAAAGATGAACAGGTTGAAAGTGCAAATCATGCAATGATGAAGTTTTCTATACCTTGTGATAAGGTTTTTCCAAAAGATGCAATAATAAGAATACAAAAATAAAAAAATGCACAACAAGTTAAAAAAGACTTGTTGTGCATTTTTTTGATAGATCATCGTCTGAGAGTTCGCATGATGCCTGTTATCAATGAAACGGTATAGCATATGATCATTACAGGGTACAGAAACTGAGGAAATGATTTTTTCATTATAAACAATAAAATCATAAGGCACAGAGTAATGATACTGCAAATCAGACAAATCAACTCTTTTTTATTTTTCATCATTTTAAATCAATCCCAAACCTTATTGTAGTTCCGCATCCGAGTTCTGTTTCTATGTCAAAGAAGTCAGTACATTTGCGTATATTTGAAAGACCTCTTCCTTTTCCTATGCCTTTGGCTTTCATATCAGAGTTCGGTTTTAATGTGGTAAATCCCGGTTCCATAGCTTGTTCGATATCAGGGATACCCGGTCCGTTATCGGCTGCTTCTACATTAAGCGAATCAGGTGTGATCTCTATGTCTATTATTCCTCCGTTGGCATGTATGATCATATTTAGTTCGCTTTCGTATATTGCAAGAGTAGCTTTTCTTATTATTTCAGAGTCGATTTCCATTTCTTCCAGATGTGCTTTTACGTCTTCCGAAACCGCTCCTGCACTCAGAAAGTCATTTGGGCTTACGATGTATGATAGTTTAATGTTTTTTTCCATCAGGCATTTTCCTTTCTTAAATTATACTGTATCAGTAAAGAAATCAAAAATATCTTCTATAGTTTTCCCTTTTACATCGATACAATGTATTTTTTCACTGATATCCTGAAGATAATGTGCGTCAGAATCAGTTATTATTTTACAGTTTTCAATATAGGGATTATTTTTCTTCACTTCTTCAATATCGGCTGTTTTGTTGATTTCCGCACACCTGAAAGATGAGGTGGGTGGTATAAATCCGAACACCGACAACAGACTGTCTGATTTTTTATTTATATGTGCCGGTATCATTATTCCGTTAAAATCCTTTAAAATATCAGGGAGATAATCAAAACCTATCTGTGTGGCATTTATGAGAAGTTTGTCGATATTTCCGATCACTTCATCGTTTTCGTTCATTATCTGTTGTTTTCCGAAGATTTCTTCTTTGTTTTTAATATCGGGAAGTTTTTCATAAACAAAGCTGTCAAATCTTAGTGCGTCATCTATGTTTCTGAAAAGACAAAGCACATGGATTTCTTCGCTTGTTGTAAGTTCCATTCCCGGAATTACTGTTACGCCGTATTCTTCTGCCTTTTTCATGATTGCCGGACAGTTTTTACAGGTGTTATGGTCTGTAAGGGCTATTACATCAAGATTGTTGAGAAAAGCCATACCGGCGATATTGGCAGGAGTCATATCATCATCTCCGCAGGGCGACAGACATGAGTGGATATGAAAATCATATGAGATCTCAGGCATTTATAAGTTTGTCTATCATAAGTGCCGTTTCAAATACAGGAAACTCTGACTGCAGGACAGTTATATTCTGCTCTTTTGCCTTATTGACCATATTTTCGTCAGGACAGACATTTTCGGCAGTTATTATGCAGGCCGCATCAGCCAGAGATGCTACTGCAAGGGTATTTGTGTTGCCCATTACCGTTACCCATGCTGCATCGGCAGGAAGTTTACTCATAGCAAGACTGAGAAGGTCGCAACAGAAAACTTTTTTTGCTTCACGTGTTTTCATTTCGCCTTCGTTTATTATTTTAAAATTAAGTTTTTCTGCAATATCTGCAATAGTCATTATAAAAGATCCTCCAAAAAATAAAGAAGTTACTGGTTTGGTGATATGGTTTCCGAAAGATTGAGTATAGATTCTTTGAGAAGCGGTATACAGTCACCTTCACGAGCAAATCCTCTTGCAATATCTTCAGCAAGAGCACGGCAGGTAGGTGCTCCGCACGAACCACAGTCAAGTCCGGGAAACTTTTTGCACAGTTCATCTATCCTTGCCATAAGTGCAAGACTCTCTGCAAGATTTTTTCCTATTTTGTAGACAGGTTCGTACTCTATTTCTGTTTCAAAAAGAGCGCCCTGAGGTACTTCATCACCTAAATGGTTTCTTGAAATAGGCAGATATTTGCAGAGCTTTTTTAATTTTGACTGTGCTACATATGGATTTTCGACGCATAAAACACCGCCTACACAACCACCATTGCACGCACCGAGTTCAATAAACTCAAGATCACCGAACTTCTGATCTTCGAGATCTTCGAGTACACGTATTACATTTTCTATTCCGTCTGCGGCAAGGTAATTATCAGTAAGCAATCCAGCGGATTCACCGCCACTATTACCCCAGCCTACACCTATTCTGCCCGAAACAGAACATTTTTCAGGATCTGATGCAACAGATTTCATATGCGGAAGAAGAAGCGGATAAATGTCTTTTATTGCGATCACTCCGTCAACTTCCGAGTAAGTGTTGCCTATAGGGTCTTTGCAGGCAGTTACTTTTGCAGGACATGGCGATATAAATATAATTCCTATCTTTTCTCGTGGAAGTCCGCTTTTCTCCATTGCGTTTTTTACAGCTATCTGTGCGGCAAGTTCCACAGGAGCGGCAAACGGAAGAAGGTGATCGAGGAGATTAGGAAAACGTACACGTATGAGTCGTACTACTGTAGGACAGGCAGTGCTGATAAACGGAGCGTCTTCACGATGTTTTTTTATATAGTTTCTTGACATTTCAGAAACCATTTCTGCTGCAGCGCTTACTTCATATGTATCATCAAATCCAAAAGATTTCAGAGCACTGAGTACTATATCAATATCATCAAGATTGTTAAACTGTGCGTATAGAGAAGGAGCTGGCAGTGCAACAGTATATTCATATTTTTTTAGTATGTCTATAGAATCATATGTGGCTGATTTTGCATGATGCGGACATATGCGTATGCATTCACCACAGTCTATACAGTATTCTTTTATTATTTTTGCTTTTCCATGCTGTACACGTATCGCTTGTGTAGGACATCGCTTTATGCAGTTTATACAGCCTTTGCATAGTTCTACATCAAGGTGGACAGAGTGATAAAATTCAGCACCCATCATATTTCCTTTCTGATAACATCTATAATCTGTTATCTGTTTTTTGATTTTTTAAAATCAGAAAATCAAAGTTTTACTTTCATTGTTACGGTCGTACCTACGCCTTGCTGTGTTTCAACTGTCATTTCGTCAGAATACTTTTTCATATTCGGCAGACCCATTCCTGCACCGAAACCAAGAGAACGTATATTGTCAGGAGCAGTTGAAAAACCTTCCTGCATAGCAAGTTCTACATCAGGAATGCCTGGTCCCTTGTCTGCAAGTTCCATAATTATTTCGTCTGTTGTTATGGTGACTGTTATTTTTCCGCCGTTTGCGTGTATGACCATATTTATTTCGCCTTCATACATAGCGATAACAACTTTTCTTATTACCGCCGGGTCAACGCCCATTTTTTTTAGTTTATCCTTAAGGTCACCTGAGGCTTCGCCGGCTCTTGTAAAGTCATCATCACTTATTGTATATTCAAGTTTTATAGCTTCATTCAATTCTCTTTACCTCCGCTTAGTCCGTTTGTATATAATATTCCGCAGGCTTCAAACATTTTACGTGCTGTTGAAAGAACAGGCATATTTCTTTCTTTGGCAAGTTGCAGTGTCATTTCATCCGGAACTTTTCCTCGTACAAATACTATACATGTTATATCCATCATTTCTGCTGTACGTATTACCTGCGGATTGCAAAGACCTGTTATGAGAACAGACTGGTCTTTGACAAAGGCAAGAACGTCACTCATCATATCAGAGCCACAAGCAGTGTGTACTTCGTTTGATAGAAATTCTTCGCAACAAAGTACTTTTGCATCAAGAAGTTCTTTAATATCATTAACTGTCATAAATATATCCTCCGATAAAAGTTGTAAAAAAAATTTATATATTTATTTAATTATAGCATATAGCATAAAGCGTTGTAAAGGCTTAAAAGAAATTTAGTGAAAATATTTAAATGCACCTAATGAATATATCGAAAAAACAGACATAACTTTCTTTAAGAGGAAAATATTTTATAAAAATATAAATAAATCTCATGAAGTGAAACTTGCAAGGATTTACGTATTATGGTATAATTATTTTTATAAATATATGTATGAGAGGGTATTAAAATGACGGCATTGATAACAGGTGCAAGTACCGGAATAGGCAGAGATATGGCGGTTTATCTCAGCGAACTTGGATATGATCTCATAATCACCGCACGTGACAGACAGAAACTTCTTGAACTTAAGTCTTCACTGTCTACAAGAGTAAAAGTAATCGTTGCTGATTTGTCATGTTCTGAAAATGCAGTAAAACTATATAACTGCTGTAAACATATGAATATTGATCTTCTTGTCAACAATGCCGGACTTGGTGTTGTCGGTGAGTTTGAAAAAACTTCTCTTGAAAAAGAAGTGGAACTTATAAATGTAAATGTTACTTCACTTCATGTTCTGACAAAACTTTTTTATAAGGATTTTAAAAAAAGAAACCATGGAATGATACTGAATGTTGCTTCATCAGCCTCATTTTATCCGGGTCCGCTTATGGCAGCATATTATGCTTCTAAAAATTATGTTTTAAATCTTTCGCAGGCTTTAAGACGTGAGATAAAAAATTCTAAAAGCAAGGTAAGGATAAGCGTACTTTGTCCCGGACCTGTCGCTACGCAGTTTAATATAAGAGCAGGCGTAACAAACAGTTTCAAACCGGCAGACAGTGCAAGCGTTGCAAGATATGCGATAGATGAAATGTTAAAGGGAAGATTTTATATCATTCCTACACTTAAAATGAAACTTGTTCTTTTTGGTTCATCATTTATACCGGCTGATATAAAGTCAGGTATGGTTTACAAGATACAGAAAAACAAGAAACCTTTATAACGGTTAATATCCGGATAAACCGGAATTAATATATATAAATTTGAAAGGAAATATTTATGAAAAAACTAAGAATGTTAAAGAAAGTACTGTCCATGGTTATTGCAACAGCTATGATCATCGGAACGGCAACAATGGTAACGGGATGCGATAAGAAAAACGAGAGCGGGAAAAACAGTGCCTCTTCTTCTGTAGATGCAGGCAAAACTAAGAAGATAGTTAATTACTATACTTCTGAAAATAAGGGTATGCCTGAGGGAGTAAGCAATCTTATTTCTTTACAGGCTGTAAATGGAAAAATGTACTCATATGGTGTATCTTTTTCTGAAGCGGGAGCAGTAGAATTTTATAGTCTTGACGCCAAGAACAAGAGTGTAGAAAAGTTTGATCTCAGCAAAAAAGGAATTCCATATATAGCACAGAGTGTTAAAGGGAAGATAATCACAGCTAACCTTGATGAGAAAACAGGAACTTTTGTTTATGTACATGACTCTGAAAGCAAAAAGTGTGAAACGGAGATACAGATATGCGATAATGTTATGGAAATGCCTTATGGTATGACCATAGATGATGAAGGTAATCTGTATGTTCTCATTCTTAAATCTGTCGGAATGGCTATAAAAGCAGAAATCGGTGTATATGATCCATCAGGTAAAGAAATAAAAAGAGAAGAAATCACAAAGAAGGTAGGAATTTCAGGATTCGGACAGTGTGAATTGTTGCTGTCTGATGATAAAGGTTTCTTATATACAATAAGTTATAACATCGATATATCAGCAATGCAGACAGGAAATCTTACTTATAAGGACCTTAAGGTGAATAAGCTTGATAAGAACTTTGATGTTGTTATGGAGATCGATGTCGGAGAAATAAGCAGTCTTACAAATATGTTTATGAACCATAACGGTAATCTTATTATATGCGGTCTTGATGAAACCTCAACATGTTGTTATATAAATGAAGTTGACGTTTCAACCGGTGAAATATTAGGACGTTATGAGATTGCTGACACTCATAAAGCGTATATAGGCAGTGATGCAGAACACATTATATATAGCGATTCAGATGCAATATATTCTTACAATCTTAAAGACAGCAGTTCTGAAGTTATTTACAATCGTTTATCCAGTGATACTCCATCAGCATTAAAGTCGCAAAATTTTGATATTATTGCTGATGGCGAAGATATAATGTTATACGCTATGTCAACTGATACAAGTTTTTATACTTTGCAGATTCTTAATGCAGATGGTACAGTTGAAAAGAGTATGTCGCTCAAAAACTTTGCTGAAGGTGCAACAGAGAGTCAGGTCAATAATTGCTGCATAACACCTGAAGGTAATATATGTTATCTGGAAATGGCATATAATTATGATATGATGGACGCTGCAACCAACTCTGAAGAAACATTTGCAACTGTAGAATTGTATATAAATCTTGTTGATCCCGATGGCAATAAGATAAGTTCCAATAAAGTTCCGGATTTTGTAGGAACAGAAATGACTTATTCAAATTTTATCAATGTTGATAAATCAGGAAATGTATATTTTCATGTGACAGATGATTCATTTGAAAACGGTTCATGTCTTTTCATTGTTGATAAAGATGGAAATGTTAAGGCAAAGAATACTGATGAGGCTGTTGATGAAATAAGAGAGATCATCACATCTGCCGAGGGTGATATATATGCAAGATATTATGACAGTGCAAATGATGATAAACCAGTTTTTGCTAAGATAAATGCCGAAGACGGAAAATTTGGTGAAGCAATTGTTATTGATGGAATAAATCTTACAGGCTTGACAAATGTTTATTCCGGTGTAGGTGAAAACAGTATATACATTGATGACGGTATCTCACTTTATGGTTATAACTTTGAAAGCAAGAAGGTAAAAGAAATCGTCAACTGGATTGAATCTGATTTTTCTGAATCATTCAGCAATCTTGCAATAATAGATGAAAATACTATTGCTTGTATAGGAAATGACTATAAGAACTATGATTCTGAACCTTCACTTCTGATACTCACAAAAGCTGATGAAGCAAAGCTTGAACAGATAAATAATAAGAAGGTAATAACTGCTGCCGGTTTTGAAATAGGTGATGATATAGCGACTCAGATCACAAAATTCAACAAATCGAGCGATACATCAAGAATACAGGTTTATGACTATGCAAAGCACAATACAGCAGATGATGAAAATAAGGGTATAAAACAGTTCAACAATGATATAGTGTCTGGAAATATTCCTGATATCGTTCTTGCAAATACAAATCTAAATATGGATATTTATGCAAAGAAGGGAATGTTTGCAGATCTCAATACATTTATTGAAAAAGATGCTGATATCAAGAAAGAAGATTATCTCCAGAACATTTTTGAGATAGGTTCGTATGACGGAAAGCTTTGTCAGATCATACCTTCATTTACACTTGATGGTCTTTTAGGTAAAACATCAATCGTTGGTGAAGAAAGTAATTGGACTGTTGCAGAGTTCAAAGAATTTGTTGATTCATTTGACGGAAATGTCGTAGAAAACGTGCCCAGAGAAGATTTACTTACTGCTATGGCAGGTATAGCAATGTCTGACTATGTTGATTTCAAAGAATCAAAGTGCGATTTTGACAACGAAGATTTTATTACTATACTTGAACTTATAAAAGAAATCGGTGTTGAAGAAGAAGTAGATCTTTTTGATGATGAAAACGAAGATGCATACAACAACTATGAAAAACGTTTCTGGAATGATGAGTGTGCTCTCGAATTTACATCAATATCAGGATTTTCTGAATTTAATATTCTTGAATCTGCAAAGTTCAAGGAAGAAGTTACACTCAAGGGTATGCCATCAGGTAAGGGAAGCGGTATCACAGTAAGATATGGTGAGAGTTTCGCTATCTCTGAAAAATCTGAAAACAAAGATGAAGCATGGAAATTTGTAAGAGAATATCTCCTTGACGATTACCAGAACTACGTTATAGAATCTGATTTTCTCGGTGGCGGTTTCCCGATTAAGCTTTCAACTATAGATGAAATGGTTAAGAAATCACAGGATACAAATAATAATCTGTATTCAAATTACCCTGTAGGTAATGAAATGGTACAGATCGGTGTTATCAGCGATGAATCTGTAGAAAAGGTAAAGAGCATTCTTGAATCCGTTACAGGTGATAGTAACTTTGATGTTTCTATTATGGATATTATCAAAGAAGAAGCTGAATTGTTCTTCAAAGATGAAGCAACTTCAGCTGAAACTGCTGCAAGTATTCAGAATAAAGTTAAGCTTTATCTTGATGAAGTAAAGTAATGATAAATTAAATATTTGATAAAACAAGGGTATTTTATATGTGAGAAAAACTGTAAAATACCCTTGATTTTTTATTTTTAATGCAATATAATATAATTAGTAAAGGAACAAAAGGAGCAATAAAATATGACGAACGATGTAACAGTAAAAAGAAAATCGAAAGACAGCGTGTTTGTAAAATTTTTTAGCTACATTGAAAATGTAAAGCAACTGTATGAGGAATTTCATCCTGAGATAACTGATTTAAAAGAGGAGGACATACAGGTACAGACACTGGATTCAGCAATAGTAAATACGATTTACAACGACTTAGGATTTATAGTAAAAGACAGATATGTTGTACTTGTAGAAGCACAAAGTACATGGAATCCGAATATGGCATTGCGAATGCTTTTTTATATAAGTGAAACATACCGCAGATATCTCATAGACACACAGCAGAGTGAACACAGCACCTCAAAAGTGAATTTGCCAAAACCGGAGTTGTACGTAATATACACAGGCGAACAGGAAAAGCCCGAAGAGATATCATTTAGCGAAGAATTTTTCGGTGGAAATTCTGATATAGAGTTAAAGATAAAGGTGCTAAGCAAGGTAGATGCAACATTAGCCGGACAATATGTAGGATTTTGCCGTGTATTTGATGAGCAGAGAAAACTATATGAAAACAGTATAGAAGCAGCGATAGAAACATATCGTATATGCATAGAAAAAGGATACCTTGAAGAATTTATGAAAAGTCATGAGAAGGAGGTAATAGATATGATGGCACAGTTATTTGACGAAGAAGTAATGCGCAGGCAGTATGATATAGCTAGCAGGAAAAAAGAGAGAGAAGAAGGAAGACTTGAAGGAAGGCTTGAAGGACGACTTGAGGGGAGACAAGAGGGAATACTGGAAGGAAAAATGGAAAATATGCTTTCTACAGCGCAGGCACTTATAAAACTGGGATCTATGTCATTAGAAAATATATCTATGGTTACAGGATTACCACTTGCTAAAGTGCAGGAGCTATCGGAGATGAAAAATTAAAATTCAGATATGATTAAAAATAGGATAGAAGGAGCAACGAAATATGACAAGCGATGTAACAGTAAAAAGAAAATCGAAAGACAGCGTGTTTGTAAAATTTTTTAGCTACATTGAAAATGTAAAGCAACTGTATGAAGAATTTCACCCTGAGATAACTGATTTAAAAGAGGAGGACATACAGGTACAGACACTTGATTCTGCGATAGTAAATACAATTTATAACGACTTAGGATTTATAGTAAAAGACAGATATGTTGTACTGGTAGAGGCACAAAGCACATGGAATCCGAATATGGCGCTGAGAATGCTTTTTTATATAAGCGAAACATACCGCAGATATCTTATAGACACACAGCAGAGTGAACACAGCACTTCAAAAGTGAATTTGCCAAAACCGGAGTTGTACGTAATATACACAGGCGAACAGGAAAAGCCAGAAGAGATATCATTTAGCGAAGAATTTTTCGGTGGAAGTTCTGATATAGAGTTAAAGATAAAGGTACTAAGCAAAGTAGATGCGACATTAGCCGGACAATATGTAGGATTTTGCCGTGTATTTGATGAGCAGAGAAAACTGTATGAAAACAGTATAGAAGCAGCGATAGAAACATATCGTATATGCATAGAAAAAGGATACCTTGAAGAATTTATGAAAAGTCATGAGAAGGAGGTAATAGATATGATGGCACAGTTATTTGACGAAGAAGTAATGCGCAGACAGTATGATATAGCTAGCAGGAAAAAAGAGAGAGAAGAGGGAAGGCTTGAAGGAAGGCTGGAAGGAAAAATGGAAAATATGATTTCTACAGCACAAGCACTTATAAAACTGGGATCTATGTCATTAGAAAATATATCTATGGTTACGGGATTACCGCTTGCTAAAGTACAGGAGCTTTCGAAGATAAATTCATAAAAAAGAATAATTATAATATTATGACCGAAAACAACGTCAGGCAGAGTTAATTATAGCTTAGTTTGGCGTTGTTTTTATATAAACTTATAAACAAAAAGACATAACAGACTCCTGTAAAGAAATCTGTTATGTCTTTATTTATTTTATCAACTAAAATATGTACTTACTATTAACCCATGATGAGATTCTTCAACTTGATAAGGTCAACGATTGAAATCTTACCATCATTGTTAAGGTCAGCATTCTTCTTGCTCTGTGTAGTAAAGTTCTTCTTACCTACCATAGACTGCATCATTGAAGCGAGGTCTGTTGCTGAAACAACGCCGTCTTCGTTGATATCACCTGAAACTGTACTTGTTGAAGGCTTCTGAGTTGTAGTAACCTTAGAAGTTGTAGTAACCTTTGTAGTAGTTGTAGTCTTAGTTGTTGTTACAGCAGAACCACCTGTTGTGTAAAGTGTTACAGAGTCGATAGTGAACTTGTCACAGTCGATCCACCAAACACCGAACTTGATTTCTCCGCCGTAACCATACTGAATGATGTCAGCAGTGTCAGCGTCAACGTTCCATGTGATAGTACCTGAATTTCCTGAAATAGTCTGTGACATATCTTTTGACATTGTCCAGTAGTCAGGGGAAACAGTTGTAGAAGTACCGAAAGCACCTTCCCATTTACCGATCTTACCGCTAGCAGAGATCTTAACTTCAACCTTTGAAATCTTTTCCTTAGAAGAAGCCTTAAGACCAAAGTCTTCATAAGCAAAACCGATCATTCTTTCATCTTCGCCAAGATCAGAGTATGTATAAGATTTATTAACCTTGAGTGTGTAACCGTCACTTGATGATGAAGGCGGATTTGTAGTCTGAGGAGCCTTTGTAGTAGTAACAGGTTTAGCTGTAGTAACTACAGAAGAAGAGCCGCCGCTTGTGTGAAGTGTTACAGACTCGATAGTAAACTGATCACAGTCAATCCACCAAACACCAAACTTGATTTCTCCGCCGTAACCGTACTGGATGATATCAGCAGTGTCAGCGTCAACGTTCCATGTGATAGTACCTGAATTTCCTGAAATAGTCTGTGACATTTCGTCAGACATTGTCCAATAATCAGGGGAAACAGTTGTAGAAGTACCGAAAGCACCCTGCCACTTACCGATATTTTTGTTAGCAGAAATCTTAACTTCAACCTTTGAGATCTTTTCCTTAGAAGAAGCCTTGAGACCGAAGTCTTCGTAAGCAAAACCGATCATTCTGTCGTTTTCGCCCATATCACTATATGTATATGTCTTGTTTACTTTAAGTGTGTAACCATCACCTGACTGTGAAGGAGGATTTGTATTTGAAGGAGCCTTTGTAGTAGTCTTGGATGTAGTAGTGTTACCCTGTGGAGGAGCTGTTGTAACTGTTGTTGTTGCAGGAGGATTTACTACTGCACCGCCTACACCGTTAGACTTAGCACCTACGATTGTTGAATCAACTGTACCTGTTTTGTAAATGCTGTAGAGACCTGCAGCAGCACCAACAAGACCTGCGTTGTAGTCAACAGCAACTTCGTTACATACATAGTCAGCTCTTGAATCCTGGTATGTACCGCCTGCATCTGAAGGACCACCAACAAGCGCACCAACGAGTACATACTTTGAAGGTGAGTTATCTTCAGCATTTGAAGTACCTGAACAAGCTCTGTGGTGTGGCTTTGAAGCTGAGTTGCTTGCATAACCAACAACGAAACATGTGTTTGCAGGGTTCTTACCAAGGAGGTAATCCATCTGGTTCTGACACCATGCGCCGTAATCAGCATTTGAGTTCTTTGTAGCTACGAGAGCTGTGAACTGCATTGAAGCGTTAAGACGAGCACTGCCCCACTTATCGAGGAAGAAGTAGTCGTTAGAACCTGTCTTGCTTCCGATCCAGCCGTTTACCTTAGACCAGTCGCCTGTGATGTGAGCATATACTGAAGCAGCACCGAGGTCAACGTTATCCCAGCCGTGAACCCAACCGAGATACTGTGTCTGTTTGCTTGCACAGTCGTTCTTATATTTTTCATTCTTTGTAGCAAGATAGAGCCAACCTGCAGCCCAAGCCTGTTCGTCACGGCAACCGCTACTCTTGTAGAATCCGTTAGGACCGTCAGTAGCAACCTGGTTGTGCTGTGTTGAAAACTTGTAGAGAGCTTCAGCGTACTTGAGGTCTTCTGCATTACCGAAGTTGAGGTAGCTTAATGCGAGTGAAGCAGCGTATTCAGCAGCGATATCGCTTGCACCTGATGATGTCCAGAACATCTTACGTGAACCACCCTGATTCTCCGGAGGTCCCCAGTAAGCGTGGTCAGCATCGCCATCGCCCTTCTGATAGAGGAACTTTGAAACTGTATCTCCGCTAAGCTGTGTAGAAGCCTTGAAGAATGAGTTGAAGTAATCTGAAATTGTCTTGAAGTGAGCAGTGTTTCCTGTAGCGTCATAAGCGTCCTTGAACTCGTAGTATGACCAACCGAGAGTAGAAGCTGTGAAGCCCTGTGGGAGACCAAACATTGCATGGTCACCTGCATCGTGGAAACCGCCGTCTACTTCATCAGAAGTATGGCAGTTGCCTCTCCATGTAAGAAGTGATGTGTCATCAACTTTTTTACCGCACATATTTGCGTCATAAAGGAAGAGTGACTGCTGGAGAAGCTTTGCATAGTTGTCATGAGTTGCAGCCTTTACAGTGCTTTCCTTTGAAGAGAAAAGACCCGGCTGAACAAGTGATGTTGCTGAGAGTGTGAGTGCAGCAACAGCTGCGAATGCCTTTTTTGATAAACTTTTTTTAGAATTCATTCAAAAATTCATCCTTTCAAATTTTAAAATAATATAGCTTATATCAATCAATTCCATACAACATTATTATACACAAAAAAAATACGTTTGTGAATACTTTTTTGACGATTTCTTAAAAGTTAATATAAAGTTCATATATTTTCAATTTTATTCCACCAAAAAATCCACTTTATCATTATAACAAAGTGGATTTTTTTATTCCTTGATATTCTAATCATTTTCTGTAGTTACGGTAGTAACTTCGGTTTCATCGGGAATCTGTGTTATATTGACGTCAGCTTCATATTGTCCTACGACCCAGATGTTTTTGAATTTTTTCTGATCTTTCGGCATTACCGAGACAGTATAAGTACTTTGTCCGATATTTGGCTGTCCTGCACTGGAAAGTTCATTTTTTGATACATCGATCTCTAAAATCAGATCATCAGCTTTCAGTCTGGCAATATCGTTGGCAGGTCCTATGACTTTTACATTATTAAGACATTGTGTGACTGCTTCGGCTTTATATTTTGCTGAGTACGGATTTTTAAATGTGAAATTTGAAAGTACTTCAAAAGTTTTGGTATCAAGACCTTCACTGTTGAAAGTTACTACACATTCCTGAACTTTTGAATCATTTGTAAGTTTAGGGTAGCTTTCAAGTGCTTTTGTAATATCAAAAGTAGTCTGGTAACCGATGTCTATCTTGTTAAGAGAGAGATTTTCATCGGAAGCAACAGGTAAAACATCAATATTATCAAGAGACGGATCATCGGTTGAAACTGATATAGCTTCCGGTTCAAGCACTATTCTGTCACGAATAAACTGCGGATCCAGATATGATGGTATATTATCAATGTTATATGTCAGAGCCAGTTCTTTTATCTTCGAAACAGATACAGTTACTATGATATCTTCTTTGTCAAGCTTCATCTTGTCTTTTGCAAAATATGTCTGCATCTTTCCGTTAAGAGAATTGTCTTCTTCATCATAAAAAATCAGTTTATCAAGAGAAGTTGATACCGGATGTGATTTTCTTTCATCATAAGATGTATCATAATTCAGATTAAGTACACATCTGCTTATTGAATTAACAATAGGGTCAGGTCCGGTAACTGTTATTTCTTCAGAAGTTATGGATTTTATTTTGTATCCTGCAGCCGCTTTTATATTTGGCGCTGAAACTTCCACCGGTATTTTTTTTGTTACCTCTTTGTACAGATAAATACTTGCATATGTTGAATCATAAAGTTCATAGCTACAGTTTACATCATTTTCATTTGACTTAAAAATCTGAATTGATGCGGAAACAGGTTGTTCACCAACGTAATTATCGACAGATACAGTTGCATAAAAATCATTTTTGTCAAGAAAAGCAAGTTTGGTTCTGTTTGCTTTTACGTTTATATCAACTTTAGATATGTCTGCGTCATATATTCTGTAGCCTTCACGTTCAGCTTCTGTTCCTCTTATACTTGCGTCAAAGTCAATATGTACACCTTTTATCAGTTCTTCTGAATCAGGATATTCTTTGTGTGTAACATATGCCCATACAAATATTCCGGTGAAAACAGAGAGAAAAAGAAGTATCTTATCATTGTAGATGATTTTACGGATAAACTTTCCTATAATACTTTTGGATTTTGTTACTTCAGTGTTTTCAGGATTGTTTTCTTCTGTCTGAACGGTTTCAACAGAAATTTCTTCTGTAACAGTAGCTTTTGTATCATTTTCAGGTTTATCAGTCCGGTTTATATTGTTGTCATTATTTTTTTCGTTTGAATAATTTTTGTTCATGAACAATCCTTTCTAAATCGCTTAAAAAAGGTAGATTTTTTTGATTTTCTTTTTCAATTTCGTCTGGTATGATCAGATCTGATAAAAGTTTGTTAAGTGATTTTGAAGTGTAGTTTCTTGTGAGTTCACCGTTATGTGCAACAGATATAATTCCAGTTTCTTCAGAAACTACTACCACTATAGCATCTGAATTTTCGCTCATTCCTATTGCGGCACGGTGACGTGAACCAAGATTTTTGTTTATGAACTGTTCACGCTGAGGTTTTGGAAGGAAACAACCTGCAGCAAGAACCATTCCGTCACGTATTATAGCTGCACCGTCATGAAGAGGTGCTTTTGGATAGAAAATATTTTCAAAAAGCTGGACGCTCGGAATACTTTTCATTACAGTACCTGTTTCAAGTTCTTCGCCGAGTCTTGTTTTTTGTTCAATAACTATGAGCGCACCTGTAGCAGTTGCAGAAAAGCTTTCACATACTTCGCATATTTCGTTAATGGCAAGTCTCCATTTTGATATGCGTTCAGGAGAGCGGTCGGATAAAAATGATATTTTTGATACACTTGTTCTTCCGACTTTTTCTAATGTTCTTCTCAGCTCAGGCTGAAACATAATAAGTATAGCTATAAATCCATTATTAAGTATAACAGAAAGAAGAAATTCCATTGTTTTCAGATGCATAAAATCGCAGAAAAGATATGCAACCAGCAGGAAAACAATACCTTTTGCCAATTGAGATGCTCGTGTTTCACGTATTATTTTTACAAACTTATATATTATAAAAGAGAGTATGGAAATATCAAGTACGTCAATAAGTGAGAGTGTACTGAAAATACTCCATATTGATTTAAATATAGTCACCTGATTATTCACATCCTTGCCCGGTGAGTTTTTGATTTTTCTGGTGTATTTCTAAAGTGTAATTAAAGTTTTTTATTATGTAATCCCGTTTGCTTTGATTAAGAAGAAACGGGATATTTCTATTTTGGAAAAATCACCATAATTATATTTTAACACATAATCAGATTTTTTCAATAGCATAAGACGCATTTTTTAATGTATAACACAAATTTTTCACATCTGAAACACTATTAAAAAATGATGGTGAAAAACGTACTGTACCTGTTTTAGTTCCAAGTGTCTCGTGTGCCAATGCAGAACAGTGAAGCCCCGCTCTCAGACAAAAACCATTTTCGCTAAGATATGAAGAAAGCCGTTCTGACGGAATATCTTTAAGATTAAAAGAAACTACAGGGAGATATTCTGCATTTTTACAACGATATATTTTTATACCTTTGATATCATTTATACCGTCTACAAATGTATCAGAGAGATTTTTTTCAAAAGAATGTATGTTTTCTATGCCGGTGTTTTTTAGAAATTCTATTCCTGCTTTTACAGAGAGGATTCCCGGTATATTGAGAGTACCGCTTTCAAGTGAATCGGGCATGAAGTCAGGTTGTGTCATACTTGTGGAAAGACTTCCGGTACCTCCGTATATCAGAGGTTCTATATTATATTTTCCGTCAGATATCAGCAGTCCGGTGCCTGAGATCCCATAAAGCCCTTTGTGTCCGCTTGTGCACAGAATGTTTATTCCTGACTTTTTTAATGAAACCGGTATATGACCGCAGGCCTGTGCTCCGTCTGCGATAAAACATATATTTTTTTCATGACATATCTGAGCTATTTTTTCAACAGGAAGTCTTTGTCCTGTAACATTACTTGCAACAGTACATATAACAAGTCCGGTATTTTTTCTTATGGCCCGACTGAATGCGTCAACAGTATCCTGATCGTCTGTTGAAACTTCAACTACAGTGATAGAAATACCTTTTTCTTTTTTTAAAGCAATGAGCGGTCTGATGACTGAATTGTGTTCAAGTGAACTTGTTATAACATGCATACCGGAACGTACTGTTCCGTTTATTGCAGTATTCAGTGCATGGGTGCAGTTGTAGCAGAATATCACATTTTCCGGTTGTGCATCGAAAAAATCGGATATTTCTGCTCTTGCCTGATATACAAGTTCAGAAGATCTCATTGCAAGTATATGCCCGCCTCTGCCCGGACTTCCGCCACAATTTTCAATAGCAGACAAAACCGCATTTTTTACATTTGGTGGCTTTGGAAACGAGGTTGCGGCATTATCAAAATTTATTATACTTTTCATTTTGCCACCGCACTTTCATTTTCTGATACAGTATATAATATTCCTTGTTTATCAAGAACAGAAAGTGCCTTCTGAAAATCTGTATATATTTTCAGTGAATATATACAGCCTTCTGTTGAAGTGACTGTTTTAAAAATTTTACAGTCAATTTTGTTTAATGATAATATTGATGACGCTTTTAATGCGTCAGTAGAAGACCTTAATTTTAATATGGTATAGTCATTCACTTATATCACCTCATAATACAAAAATATTGGTATTTATATTATATGAGGTCATCTGAAGATGTGTGATTTTGTCGTGACAGATATTATTTTTTTGAAATAAGGCATACAGCATGTGCTGATATACCGAGTTTTTCTCCTGTAAATCCAAGATGTTCTTCTGTCGTTGCCTTTATATTGACAGCTGAAATATCACAATTTACTGCTTTTGATATATTTTCTCTCATTGATTCGATATGAGGGGCGAGTTTTGGCGCCTGGGCAATGACGGTAGCATCTATGTTTATTACATGATAACCTTTGCTTTCTACCATTTCGCATACATTTTTCAGGAGTAAAAGACTATCGGCTCCTTTAAAAGCATCATCAGTATCCGGAAAATGTTTTCCTATATCTCCGAGTGCGGCTGCACCGAGTAAAGCGTCTGATATGGCGTGGAGCAGAACATCGGCATCGGAATGTCCGAGGAGACCTTTTTCGTGTGGTATTTTTACACCACCTATGATAAGATCTCTGTTTTCTGCAAGTTTGTGTACATCGTAACCATGACCTATTCTGAACATTTTTCTTTCCTTTCATCAAAGAGGATTTTTGCTATTGCGATATCTTCCGGTGTAGTTATTTTTATATTTGTATAATCACCGGTAGTCATACATATCTTTGCACCTATAGCTTCTGCAAGCTGGCAGTCATCTGTAAAGTCAAGTCCGTTTCTTAGTGCAAATTCCATACCGCGCATATAGACTGATCTTTTAAAAATCTGCGGAGTTTGCGTGATATATAATGAGGAACGGGGAGGAGTATCCATGATAAGTCCTTCAGAAACAACTTTTATAGTATCTTTTACAGGTACTCCAAGTACAGCACCACTGAAAATTCGTGCGTCTGATATGGTTTTTTCTATGTGTTCGGGTTTTACCAGAGGTCTTGCACCATCATGAACAGCTATCATTTTAGCATGGTCTGATATTTTACGTATACCGTTAAAGACACTTTCCTGCCTTGTATTTCCTCCTTCTGTAACATGAGCAAGTTTTGTGATATTATATTTATCTGCAAGCTCTTTTATGATATCCATATTTTCTTTTTTGGTGGATACTATTATCTCGAGAATGCTTTTGCATTTTTCAAAAGCAAGCATGGAGTGGACTATTACAGGAATGCCGTCTATTTCTGAAAATTGTTTGTCTGTACCGTTCATTCTTGATGAATTTCCGGCTGAAACTATTATTACTGAAGTATCCATTATACATCGTCCTTTCATGTGTACAGATATCGGTGTCTTTTCTACAATATTTTCGCAAGAGTAAGTCCTGCCTTTTAATTATAGCATAATTTTTACGATATATAAAGTACTTTCATAATCTTTTTTTTTAATTATTGCTTATAAAAAAGTTACAGTTATATTGTATTTTTTTATAAATTGAGTTATACTGTACCCGAGTTTTACACTTTGAGTACAAAAAACAGTTCTAAACCACGTAAAACCTAATTGTAAACAATTTATTAATTGTTATTGCAAGTTATTGCATTTTCGCTTGAAATATGATATAATATATTTACATCTATTCATCAAGGGGGGATCGCAATGATATCAAAACACAAAATAAAATATAAAGACGGAACATATAAAACAAATGTCAGAATTGTAGAAGGATATCGCCCAGGTCCGGGTATGGCTCCTAAACAAAGACAAATAAAAAATCTAGGTTACGCAGAAGACTACGAGGATCAGGATGCGTTCTGGAAAATGGTTGAAGAAGAGGAACGTAAGTTTAAAGAATCAAAAGAAA
>SVNW01000114.1 GCA_015066745.1 Ruminococcus sp.
GGCTGTCACACGAACCTGTTACATTAAAATATTTCTCCACGGCATTTTTTCACCTCATCATTTCTTTATTTATAAGTATTTCTGTATTTATCAATACCCAATCATTAAAACCGTTTTTATTATATCATAAATATTTATTCCTTTCAACTAATCTGTAATATCAGCAAACTTTACAGTTGACTTTTATACAATAAAAATATATAATCAAATAGATACAGTTTACAGTTCATTGTTATTTTTGCACAATTAACCATTACAACTTTTATGATAAACTACAAATTAATTTTTCAATGCAACAAATCACTGTTTTTTTGACACTATAATTATGAAACGAAAATGCATTAACGTTTTAAAGATAAGGAAGTGGGAATGTGACCGAATCGGATGATTTCAAGAAGAATGTAAAGATGGCGGTAAAAGGGGATAAAGATGCTTTTTCACGTCTGTACACTCTGGTATATAAAGAAATGTATTATACAGCATACTACAGTCTGAGAAATGAACATGACGTTGATGATGTAATAAGCGAAACCATACTCGACGCTTTTTCATCAATAAAAAAACTCAGAAATGAAGAAGCTTTTAAAGCATGGATCTTCAAAATATTATCAGCTAAAATAAAAAGAAAACAATCTGAATACGCCAATACACCATCTGACATTGACGAACCTGAATATCAGAATATGTTTTATAAAAACTTTGAGTATGAAAATGTTGAACTTGCTCAGGCTATGGATCATATAGAAGATGAAGACAGAATGATACTTTCTATGTCTGTCCTCTGCGGTTATACAGGCGATGAAATAGCTTCTGTCTGCGGTTTAAATCCATCTACAGTCCGTTCCAGACTTCTGAGAACAAAAGAAAAACTCAAAAAATACATAAGCGTACAAAGCAGGTGATAACGATGAGTGATGAAATAAAAAAATATCTTGAAACCCCTGAAATTCCTGATAAATTCAAACCTGAAAATATACATTTGATTCTTGACGGAAAAAGAAAACAAAAAAATATAACAAGAACTTTCGGAAGTATGGTCGCTGCCGCTTGTATACTGATATGTGCGGGAACTTTATTTATCAACAACAACAAGAAAGAATGTTCATTAGACACTGATAATGCAACAAACAACATATCTTTCTCAGACAGCCTCATAGAAAATTCAAACGATTTATATTATTCAGATTCATTTGAATTTCAGGAAAACTTCATTAAGTTTAAAAGTTATGAAGAACTTTATTATACAGTAACACAAAAAATATATACTGAAGATACGTGTGAAAATGAAGAGAAAGATTTGTTGGATTCCGATACTAAAAATTCAGAAAACGACATAAAAAATCTTTCTGTCACTAAAGACCGGACTATATACAAAACAGATGGTTCTACACTTATAGCATCTGTTTTATCAGAAAATGATGACTCTGATAATATACTTATTAAAACAGATTTGTATGAACTGACAGGCATAGATAAAAACCTGAAACTCAAAGGACGCTCTCTTGATTTTATAAACGATACTCTTTATATCGTGCTTGAGATTTACAATTCTGACAATACAACGACCGGGACATTTACTTTAGATGTATCAGAAAATAAATTTATCGTCAAAAACAGTTGCTTTACAGATGGAAAGTTTTATACAGAAATTTCTGATGACAATGCTGTCTATATCATTTCAGAATATACAGTACATTCTGATTTGAATAATACAAAACCATCAGATATACAAAGCTATATCCCGTCAATCGGAAGCACACCTGATGATATGGGCCCCATACCTGTTGAAAATATATACGGAAAAATTAATCCTGATATAAATAACACAGGGCTTAGATATACCATAATTTCTAAAGTTACTGAATACTCAACAGAAATCATATCAGGTGTATTTCATAATAACCACGAACAAGATCTTACATTTACAATCGAAGAACTCATCACTGATGTGTTCGGCTAGGAAAACACTTTTTACAATATGGAGGAATATGATATGAAAAAAAGATTTATATTTGCTTTACTTATAAGCTCAATGCTTCTTACTTCCTGTACAGGAACTAAAAATGAAACTGCAACAAACAACCCCGGTTCAAATTATTCAACAAATGAACCTGCACAAGTTAAAGCTGCTAACCTTATGAACGAAATATCAGCCCAGAATGTAACCGAAAAAAAAGCTGATGAAAAATTTATATCCGCACAAATGGCTTTTTCTATGGATGTATTCAAAAAATCCGTTAAAGATTCAGGAATCGAAAATGTTCTCGTTTCACCATTATCAGTACAAACTGCTCTTGCAATGACCGCTAACGGCGCCAAGGGTGAAACCAAAACTGAAATGGAAAATGTACTTGCAAAAGGTATGTCATTAAATGATCTTAACAGTTACCTGTACACATACAGAAAATCTTTAACAGACAAATCAGAATCAAAACTCCATATAGCAAATTCTATATGGTTCAGAGATGACAGTGAACGTCTTGACGTAAATAAAAATTTCCTTCAGACAAATGCTGATTATTATGACGCTGATACCTTCAAATCATCTTTTGACAACAGCACTGTTAAAGATATCAACGACTGGGTAAGCAATAACACCGATAAAATGATTGACAAAATAGTTGACGACATAAGCGTTGATACAGTTATGTATCTCATAAATGCTCTTTCTTTTGACGCACAGTGGGAAAATGAATACAAAAGCTCTGATATATACGATGGTAAATTCACTGATTTTTCTGGCAAATCCCAGGACGTTAAAATGATGAAATCCAATGAATCATATTACCTTGAAGATGAAAATGCAAAAGGATTTATTAAAAATTATAAAAACGGTGAATACAGTTTTGCAGCTCTTCTTCCAAATGAGGATACTGATATAAATACTTACATAGAAAATATGAATTCACAGGATCTGCTTGACACTCTCAAGAATAAAAAAGAAACTACAGTGTACACTCAGACACCAAAATTCAGTTACGATTACAGCATCGTCATGAATGACTTGCTTTCCGAACTCGGTATAAAAAAAGCCTTTGATAATTCAGAAGCTGATTTCTCTGAAATGGCTGTATCATCCAGAGGAAATATCTATATAGATAATGTTCTTCATAAAACCTTCATTTCTGTAGACGAAAAAGGAACCAAAGCAGGTGCTGCAACAAAAGTTGAAATGGTAGACAAATGTGAACTCGTACCTGATGGTAATGAAGTTATATTAAACAGACCGTTTGTATTTATGATCGTAGACAATTCTACAAATCTCCCAATATTTATAGGTGCTGTAAAAAGCCTGGAATAATTTATCATCACTGGAGGTAGATGTAATATGAAAAGAAAAGTTTTAATTACTTTACTTATGAGTTCACTGCTCCTCACTTCATGTGGAAATTCAAAATACAGTGAAATAGAAGAAGTCTCAACATTTAATAATTCTGTACAGTATTCTTACGATACAAATTACAAAAGCGAAAGTGCAGAATACGATTACGCAGAAGATAACACCTCAGCCGAAATAACAGATGATAGCCTTATATTATCAGATAAATCTGATAAAACCACAATAGAAGCAGAAACGATACAAAAGGATATGCTCGTCTACTCCTGTGATATGGACATAGATGTACTGGAGTTTGATGCTTCTATTGAAAACTACCGCAAGATCCTTGATAAATACAATGGTTTTATAGGCAATGAATACTTTGACGATGGCGGAAGTACAAGCCGTTGGTATGATTCATCTGCTCAGAAATGGAAGTCATATTCAGCAATGGTACGAGTACCAAGTTCTTCTTATGATGATTTCTGCAATGAAATATCTGATCTTGGAGATCTCAGAAATAAAAGCGCAACAGTAGAAAATGTAAGTACAGAATACAACGACTTGTCTACCACACTTCAGATATATGAGAAAAAAGAAAAACGCTATCTTGATATGCTCTCCGAAATAAAAGATGAAGCACAGGCGGTCATAGTAGAAGACAAACTTACTGAAGTACAGATAGAAATAGCCAAACTCAAAACACGTATGAATCAAATCAAAACAGATGTTGCATATTCATATGTAAACATCAGCATCAATGAGGTAAAAGAGTACACGGAAGAACCCATAAAAACAGATACATTCGGTCAGCGTCTTATCCAGACCCTTAAAGACACCTGTTCCGATTTCCTTTACTTCCTCGAAGAACTCCTTTTCCTTATAATACACCTCTTGCCATACGCTATTTTATTTGGCGGTGCTTTATTGATATTCGTAAAACTAATAAAACTCATTAAAAAATCACGCGAAAAAAGACGTATGAAAAAACAACAAAATCAAAAACCGGAACATGAAACAAAAACACCGGAAAATAAAGATACCAAAGAATAATTACTTTTAGTAAAAACAACAAAGGTCACCTGAAACCATTCAAGTGACCTTTGTTGTTTTTTTATACATTCACAAACACAAACATATATCTGAATATCTTAAAAAATATAATTAAAAGCCACGCAACTGCGTGGCTTTCTATTGGCTCCCCCGACTGGACTTGAACCAGTGACACCCTGATTAACAGTCAGGTGCTACTACCGACTGAGCTACGGAGGAATGTATAAAGATATCAACTTTTTTATTGATATCTTTTTTTAAGTGTCGGCATCGATCTATTTTTCCGGGCCGTCGCCAGCCAAGTATTTTCGACGCAAAAGAGCTTAACTTCTGTGTTCGGAATGGGAACAGGTGGAACCTCTTTGCCATAAACACCGAC
>SVNW01000034.1 GCA_015066745.1 Ruminococcus sp.
GATATTTTTTCTCGTCCACATACATCCCTTAAGTTATATCTCGATATTTATCTGAAAGCTCATAAAAATATTCTGTTGCAAACTGAAACTTTGTAGCGTTAAAGCCATCACACGCAGGAAAAATAAAATAAGTGTTGTCAAGCGTAGACAGTGTTATACACTGACCTTTGCCACGATAATCATATTCTGTATGAACAGAAAGCATGGACGCTGAGGAAAAATACTTTGTCTGCTCTGACTGTTCATAATCTGAAAATGTAAGGAAATATCCTTCTTTTTTATGTATAAGTCTGCCCTTGCCAAGATTTATGAAATTTACAGCATTGGGCAAAGCCTCAATACTTACTTCACCGTCAAAATAATATTTTCCGCTGTCGATTTCCTGCTTTACACATTCTCTCTGCCATTCATACCAGTCAGGAATATGGGAAAAACGCCATTCTTCCCCGTTTTTAAGGAGTCTGCCATATTCATTCATGGTATAACGCACGCCACATTTTTTACAGTAAATTTCTGCGCCTTTTGAATCAGTCGAAAATTCAGTTTCACATTCGGGACAACGATACAGAACATCGTGCAGACCTTCTGCTCTTTTATCATAAGTTATTTTCATTTTTTTCTCATTCTGAAAATGATATTCGTCAAATGAAAGTCTCTTTTGTATCTCAAGATTTATATCATTATAAGATAATTTTGAAATTTCTTCTTTTGTAAAAACCTGAGAAATAACAGCCTCCTGACGTGCTTCTTTACGTATTTCGAGATTCCATATAGGCGACTGAAGATAATTTCCGTGCATATTTATTGTAACGAGCGGTACACCGAG
This sequence comes from Ruminococcus sp., assembly GCA_015066745.1. Lineage (GTDB taxonomy): Bacteria > Bacillota > Clostridia > Oscillospirales > Ruminococcaceae > HUN007. Next base: position 827 of record SVNW01000034.1, read on the forward strand.
CATTTTTACCAGTTTTCCTACAGATTCAGGAATAACAGCTGTAGTTCCGACATTTGCATATCTTGCTTCGGGATATATCACTATTATCCCTTTTCGGTCAACAACTTTTCTGATATTTTTTATCAGTGCAATATCATTTACAAATTTTCGTGTACCAAGACAACCAACCTGTCTGTATATCCACTCTCCAAATGCCTCAAAACCTTCAAGCTCAGAAATATAATTTGCTCTATACGGAAACAGTGCCAGCGGTGTAACATAAAAATCAGAAAAGGCATGATGTGTTCCAAGAACTATAAACGGCGGTTTTAAACCTTTCATGCGTTCCTTTTTTATTTTAAGTTTACCTTTTCTGGTAAGTAAAAAACATAGAAACCATATCAGAGGCATAAGAAAAAAGTTCTGTTTTGGAGGTGTACGAAATCTATCAAAGCATACAGTATCAATTTTTTTTCGTTTTCTTTTAGTAAGTTCACTGCTATAATCTTTTTTATTATTCATATGATATGCCTCTTTTCAGACTGTGAGCTCTTCCCTGTCACAAAGCAGATATTTTTTCACCGGAGGAATAAGACTTAAAACAAAATATAACACGCCTGTACCGATAAATGAAAATCCTGTTGGTGTAAGTCTGAAAAGCAACATATTATGTATCTCACCGCTTACCGGATTATATATCATAAGTGACATGGCGATTCCGGCTACAACGCAAACCATTCCTACCCAGTTAAATCCTCCTGTATAATTATATGCATTATAACCTTTTATTCCGAACGCAGAACGCAAAGAAATTTTCTGTCGTCTTACAACAAAAAAGTCTGTAAAAAGCAACGATGCCAGAGGAGCATAAACACAAGCACTTATAGTAAGGAATGAACCGAAATAATCGATTATTTTTCCCCATACACACAAAAGCGATACATAAACAGCAAGAATAAGTATCAGTATACGATAATCTGCTTTTTTAAACGAAGACTTCAGCATTACACCATAAATATATGAACCTACTGCCTGTGTTCCGATATTTGCAAAAGCTACAAGTAGCAGTGAACTGCACGCAAGTGCAGGAACAGAAAGTGTTGCAAGCATCATAGTCGGATCATCTATCATTTCTCCTGTAACATACTGCATTGCAATAGCCATTACTGCACCTACTACAACAAAAAATGACCCTGCTATTCCCTGTCCGAAAACTCCTGCCCAGAATCCGGAACGTTCAGTTTTGGTTATACGTGGAACTTCAGCCATTCCGCCTACAAGAGTTATTACAAAAGCAAAGTTTGCTTCTATAGAAATAATATACGGAATAATATTTGGTTCACCCTGTTCTCTTATCGGCTTATACTCCCATATAATATCAAAAGGTACAGAAGTAAATCCGACGATCACTACCATAACACCAAGCAACAAAAGGAGCGGAACAAGTATTCTTGTTGTCCATGTTATAGTTCTGAGTCCTCTGTACGCAAGAATCGTTCCGATAACCACACATAAAACAGCAAGTATCGTATGTGCATATGAAGGAAGTGTTATATTGAAAATACCCAGCAAATTTTCCATTGATGATGAGAAAAGATCTGCACACACCGCATACCACGGAAAATTTATAAGTATTATCACAACCGTCATTAAGGTAACACCATTTTTACCGAATACCGCCCTTAACCATATCCAGATATCTATACCATAACGTACAGAGAGAATTACAGGGAGCTGATAAATTGCAAGCATAAGCAAAGCACCGAAAAAAGCACCTATAAGCAATTGCTTGAAACCTACAAGTGTAGCAAGATATGAGCCCTGAGTATAACTCCATGTAGCTATACAATATCCCGATAATATAAGCAAAGCATCTATAAATCCATACAGTTTGTCTTTTTTTAGTATAGGAACTACTCCAAAAAAAGCTTCTCTTTCTATTTGTTCATTAACATCATTCATTAAAAAAATTTCTCCTTAAAAATATTATAAATACGCACCAAAGATAATGAGTGCAAAACATAAAACCACAACTACGGCGGTCACAATATAATCTTTTTTTGAAAATCTCAGCGGAAATTCATAATCAGATTTTTCCATATCTTCGATACGTTTTATAATTTCCTGCTCTAACATATCATTGTTTTCCATTTTTAAACTTCCCCTCTTGTTTTATTATTCTTCAGGTCCGAGAACCTCTTCTTTTATTTTTTCAATATCATCAGGCAGTATCCGCTCACGTATTCTCGGAACATTTCCGCATATTTCCCAGTATTCGCAATAAGAACATACATCTTTGTACTTATCATAATTCAGAGGAGATGCTGAAATATTTCCGCTGTAAAAATCCTCTGCCATATTTTTTATAAGCCTCTGAGAATGTAAGCGAAGATTTTCAAACTGTTTTCTTGTAAGACAGGACGAAACTGTTTTATCAAGAACAAATGTACCTTTTTTACGGGCATCACTTGTAAGTTTTGCAGGTATAAATATACCTTCTATATTTTCCTCCATAGCATGAAGTACTGTTGCTTCTTTGAGAAGTACACCTGACATATGATAAAACTTGTTTATATACTTGCTCTTTTCCACACTTCCCTCTCTGTCTCTTTCAATCGATATCTTACCTGACGGCATATACAGGATACCTGCAGGTACTGTATCACCAAAAGGACTTTCTTTTCCTGAAACAGAAAAAAGATATAAAAGAAGTTGCATATCGATTCCGAAAAGAATATTTCTGAGATTAAAAGTCTGTACACCTGTTTTATAATCAACTATACGTATAAATTTTTCATTTCCGTCATCAAAAATATCAACACGGTCTATCTTACCTTTGAGTATTATCTCCATTCCTTCTGATGTACGTATAGTAATTGGTTTTACGCCGTTCTTTTCTGAGATCTCAAACTCATATCTTACAGGTATAAAATCAGACTGTTTAAGTTCTTCACGAAGATGGTTTACAAGTGATAAAGTATCTTCTGCGAGCTTTTCATATCTTATATTGAACCTTGCATCTTTTCCGAAATCTCCTCCGAGGTTTTCTTCTTTATACTTTCCCGAAAACTCTTTGATATATCCTGCTATATCAGCATCTGAAAGTCCGAGAAATTCTTGTTTTGAACTGCAGTGAAGAAAAATATTTTCAAGACACATATGAACAAGATTGCCCATCTCAAGCAGATTTATTTCTTTTTTATTACGCACTGCAATTTTTAATGCATGATGGCAGTAAAACTTAAAATGACAAAGATTGTACTCCTGGAAAGATGTTGCAGATATCATCAGTCTGTCCGATACAAGTTTTCTTATAAGAGATGCATCATTTATACGATGATCACTTCTTAAAGAAAGACTGTCAAGAAAATTTATTTTTTCCGCATATTCAGGTATCTCCATAAGCGCACTCTTTAATGAAGCGATCTTTTCTGTATTTTCAGATCTTCTCTGAACATAATTGTAATAAGCTGATTTTGGAGTAGGTGAGTAAAAAATTATATCAAAGTCAGACGCATAACGCTTTATATTATCACCAAACATCTTTTCAATACTTCCTAAAATATATGAAGGAAATCTTGCAGAACCCGATGTATCGGAAAGCGGATATGTTATCAGTACTTCACTTCTTGCAAGTGATAATATACGATATACTGTAAATCTCTCATCGGCAAGAAGTCGCTCGGTATTTTTAGAAATATCTATCCCGATTTTTGAAAAAACTTCTTTATCTCTGTCACTGAGAAGTCCTGTCGGTTTTACTGCAAAAGGAAACAATCCTTCATTTGCACCCATAACGATAACCACTTTGGGTGCATTAAGACGTGCTTTTTCGGCTGATACAACAGATACTATATCAAGTTTCTGAGGCGGACTCAAAAATTTATTTTGTTTTAGTATCAGAACAAACAATTCCTTAAAAACACTAAGCGAAATTTTTTCATCTCCAAGCATCTGAACCATAACATCAAAAGCTTCAGTTATTGAATTCCACAATCTGTTTAACTGAGATGACATATCGACCAGACCCGATTCCTTGTATGTGAGTATAAGACATTTTACGGAATCAACAATATTCTGAGTTTCAAGAAATTCATATATATATGTGCATACCGTACTTATATTCTGACCACGACACTTATCTCTGAGTTCAAGTACAGGCACAACAAGTCTTTTTCTTATTTCTTCTGTTTTTTCATCTTCTTCACCTTCTGATGTAATAAACTTCTGAGTCCACATATCGCCTTTTATGCCCCATTTGTAGCAATAATTTTCAAGCAGTGATATCTCATAAAGGTTTATATTTGTAAGCCCTGTTTTAGCATATCTGAATATCGCTTCCGAATCGGGTACATTTGAAGAACACAATTCAAGAAGTGAAGTTATAAGCAAAACAACAGAAGTATGCATAACAGATTTTTCGGTGTCTATAAAATAAGGGATATCATATCTGTCCATAGCACTTTCAAGTATAAATTCATAATCCGATAACTGTCTTGAAGAAATGGAAATATCACTGTACTTCATTCCTTTTTCCATAACCAGATATTTTATATATGAACAGACAAAATCCACTTCACTGTAAAGATCTCTTGCTTCAACTATTTTTACACTATCTTCTGAATCGATAATACTTTCAGGTTTTCTGAAAATATTCCTGCCAAGATGTTTAAGTGGCAGACTTTTGAAGTTTCCATCATTGTTTATAAATATATCTTTACATTCAAGACGATACTTTAAAGCAATACTTACAATACGGTTATATGTTTTGTCAGGAACAGAAAAAACAGAAAAATCATTTCCTGTATAGCCCGTTGTACATAGTGAAATATTAAAACTTTCAGATGATGCAATCGCAATATCAAGCATTTCAAATTCATCAGGACTGAAACTTTCAAACTCATCAACAAAAAAGACAGATCCTTCAAAAAAGTCATTCATATTTGCAATAGCTGCCGCTTCTGTAATATCCGAAAGACTATCCTTATATCCGCATTCAGTCATTATCCTGTCGTATGTCGAATATATAACAGATATATCCATAGCCTTGTCTTTTACTTTTTCATCGGTAAAAGCAAGCTTTGACGAAAACAGATCGGGGCTTACCCCTGCACGTCTGAGGTCTGCTGTTATCTGAAGTGCCTCATTTATAAATGCCTTGTTTTTTATCTGTCTGTTAAAATACGAAAGAGATTTATTTTTCTCTATTTCTCTCATTGCAAGATACATAAGAACTGTTTTGGTACTTTCAGAAGCATACTCTCCTGTCCTGTCACCAAATTTGTCAAATACCATTCTTGCAAGCCTTGTAAAGCTTAAAACATAAACATTATTAAATATATTACTGCCAAGCTCGTTATAGAGTTTTCTCTCATATTCAAAAGAAAACTGTTCAGGTATTATTACAAATATTTTCTTACTGCCATCACATACCTGTCTGATACGCTCAACTATATATTCTGATTTTTCAGGACCTGATTCCCCAAGAATAAAATTTACCATATCACTCACTCCTTCTATCTAAGAAAACAGGGCGATTTTTTTAGAACCGCCCTTTATCTTCTCAAACTTTATCTTTTGCTTTACTGTTTTTCAGAATATTTATTATATCCTTTAACTTAAGTGTATTTCCTTTATAAAGCACAAATGCCTTATAAACTTTTGCTGCAAGAAATACTATCAATGCAGAACACGCTATCATGATAACTGTACTTAAAAGTGCAGAACTCATAGTCATTTTGCCGAGAATCAAATCCGCAGGAACAGTAAACGCACCTGTAAACGGAATAATCCTCATTATTCCCATGAGATGATCATCACCGTTTAAGCTTAATGTATATGGCATCATCCAGCATACTACAGTGATCATAGTATATATGCCATAGTAATTGTTCACTTCTTCGGTTTTTGATGCAAAAGAACCTACAAATGCCGCAAGTGAACAATACAACAGAAAACCAAACATCAATGATATGATAGCAATAACAATAAACGCAGGCGAAAATGCTCCGCTTTCTGAAACTGTTGCCATAAAATCAAGGAACTTTTCACCGCTTGAATGACCATCATTGCTTATCATTCCTGAAACAAATACACCGGCTGTCATACCAAGTATAATTGAAACTATCCAAAGAGTAAACTGCATTATTGCCAGAAGCCACTGTGAAAAAAGTTTACCGAAGATAATATCATACGGGTTTGCAAATGTAAGTATGTTTTCTATTATCTTTGAATCCTTCTCTAAAACTACAGAACGTGAAATATTTTGTCCGTAAAGAAGAATCATCATATAAAGTATCATACTGAAGATACCAGGAACCATCGTTTTGAAAAACTCTATATCTCCGGCACTCTTTTCATCGCCTACAACATATGTTACAGTAGTTGTCTGCCTGAGGATTTCATCTTTCTGAGCACTTGTAAGCCCTGCCTTTTCATAGATGACATACTTGAGATTATGTCTGATATATTCATCAAGTTTATCTTCATTTTCATACTTCTGGGTTTTAAAAATATTTACTGTAAATCCGCCGTCTTCCGAATCCTTTACTTCCATCGCAAGAGCATTTTCACTCTTTTGAGCTGCGGCTTCAATAGCTTCCTGCGGTGTTCCCGAATAGTTTATGAAAGTTATATCGGAAAAAAGTTCATTTTTACCGGTATGTATCAGATTATAATCAAGACCACTCAGAATACTTGAATCTGAAACATATATATAATCTACTTCTGACTTTACATCTTCTTTATCAAATATCTCAACCAGAGCCATTACCGCTATAGCAAGAATAAACAAAACAGCTGCTATAACAATTGAAACTATTGAAAAATACTTTGACTTCAGCTGCTGTACAAATGAAAATCTAAATACCTCACGCATTACTGTTTACCCTGCCCTTTCTCTGTTTTTGCAATTCCAAGAAGTGCCTTGAATTTGATTCTTTCTCCTTTATGAAATACAAGCACATGGTATATACGTGCTGCAAATCTGAAAAGAAGAACAGTCAGGACAATAAGTTCAGCCCATAGTATAAGTACAGTAGCAATACCTGTCTTTCCGAAAATAAAATGAACCGGAACTATATACATTCCTGAAAACGGAAAGAAATAAGAAATCATTGTAACCACATCATTGTTTATAGCTGTAACACCCATACACAGATACACACCCACAAGAGTTATCATTGAAATAAATGTACTTGCTCCCGAAAGGTCTTCCACACTAGAACAACATGCACCCGAAATACCGGAAATAACTGCATAAAGAAGATATGCCAGGACAGTAGTTATAAGAACAACAACTATTCCGAATATCAATCTTCCGATGCTTATATCTATACCGCCTGTAAATGCCACAGCCTCTGCTGAACCGGGTGAAAATCCGTTACCGATATCACTCATACCATCAGTTACCATTGAAATAGTTTCACTCATTTTCTTTGCAGTCATAACTGTAGTGAGAACACATGAAATTATTCCGGAAATAAGAAGTGCAGCAAAATCACATAAAAGAATAGTTATCGTACCAAAAATCTTTCCTACTATAAGTGCGAGCGGTCTTACCGATATCATAAGCGTTTCTATAACTTTTGATGATTTTTCGATAACTATGCTTGCACCTATCTGCTGACTTGATATCAGTACTATCATCATTATCACCATAGCATACACTATAATTATACCCGACATTACCATATCAAAACTGTCATCATCTTCTTTTTGGTCATCAGTTTCCGTATCAACTACTTCAGCCTTAACCTCAGCATTCATAAGCTCAAAAGATTCTTCTGTTATACCAAGCTGAGATACACGACAATCATAAAAATATTCTTCTGTAACATCAGCAAGTACTGACATTACGGTTGTATCTATCTCGCTTGCCTGTGATCTGTAAAGATCGATCTTATAAATATCTTCTTCTGTATCAAGAGAAATATTCACAATTACATCTTTGGTACTGTCTGATTTAAATTTTTCTTTTACAGTTTCAAGAGGATCATCTGTTTTTATAAATTTGACATTTTTATAATAAGGTTTTTCAGAAATAAACTTTTCTGTATCAAATTCAAAATCAGTTTCATTTCTAAGATATATTTCTTCTATTTTGCACTCAGTCATACTGTCGAGAGTATTTTCAATTCCCTCTCCGCCTATCATTGCAAGAACAGGTCCTGATGCTATGACAGCAAGGCATATCAGTATAAGTGCTATTATGGCAGCTTTACTTTTATAGTGCTGAAGAAACGTGAATGCATAGACATTTTTCCAGCCGGTAAGATCACTTTTCTTCACTGTCGCCACCTACCTTTTCAACAAAAATCTCATGCAACGACGGCTCTCTGAGTTCAAATCTTATTATCATGATTTTCTTTTCTATCATCTTCGAAAGAAGATTATTTGCCTGTTCTTCACCGGTTACTTTCAGAACATATTCGCTCTCTTTCTGATTTACAAGAGTTATTCCGCATTCTTTTATAAGTGCTTTTATATCACTTTCACACTTTACAAAAAGATTTACTCTGCCGTAACTTTTCTTTATTTCATTGAGATTTCCCTGTAGTACAGTTTTACTTTTATTAAGAATAGTTATATCTGTACAGAATTCTTCTATAGTCGGCATCTGATGACTTGACATTATCAGATATTTCTTCTTTTCTATCTGCTCATATATAACTGACTTGAACAGATCAGTGTTTACAGGGTCAAGTCCGCTGAGCGGTTCGTCAAGTATCAGAAGTTCAGGATCTGACAGAAGTGCAGATATAAGCTGTATCTTCTGCTGATTACCCTTTGAAAGCTGTTCAGGCTTTTTCATTGGTATCTTTTTACCCTTCGCATTTTTTTCGGGATAAATATACTCATTTACTTCAAAGCGATCTGACCAGTATTTTATTCTGTCAAGAGCATCTGATTTTGAAACTCCTCTTAATCTTGCAAAATATACAAGCTGATCCATAAGAGTATACTTAGGATAAAGCCCTCTCTCTTCAGCAAGATATCCCACATTGCATTTTACAGCATCGAGAGGCTCACCTTTCCATAAGACCTCTCCGCTGTTACTTGCAAGCATTCCCAGTATCATTCGTATAGATGTTGTTTTTCCCGCTCCGTTTGTACCGAGCAGTGCATATACACCCGGTTCTTTTATTTCAAAAGAAAGATTATCTACAACTGTTTTTTCTCCGTATTTTTTTGAAAGTCCGTTTACTGTCAATGACATAATAGTGCTACCTCCACTTATTTCCTTGATTTTTTCCAATACAACAATAAAATCTTTGCTATGAAATATTATTTACTTGTCAAGTTTCATTGTAAGAGCTATTCTCTTTTTCTTTACATCTACGCTTAAAACACGAACTTTTACTACTTCTCCGACTTTTACAGCTTCAAGAGGGTGCTTTATAAAGCGATTGCATATCTGAGAAATATGGACAAGACCGTCTTCATGTACGCCGATATCGACAAAAGCGCCAAAATCTATTACATTGCGGACTGTTCCCATCATTTCCATTCCCTCTTTGAGATCTCCTATCTCCATTATATCTCCGCTTCTCATAAGAGGAGGAGGAAGTTCATCTCTGAGGTCACGTCCGGGTTTCTGAAGTTCAGAAACTATATCGTTAAGAGTAGGAACACCTATTCCGAGTTTCTTGCTTATCTCATTAATTCCTATCTTGCTTGCTGTTTCTTTTATACCTGTTGTCTTTCCGCTTGCTACATCAGCTATACTGAAACCGCATTCCTCGATAAGTTTCATAGCAGATTCGTAACTTTCAGGGTGTACTGCTGTGTTATCGAGCGGATTTTTACCGTTTCTTACTCTTAAAAATCCTGCACACTGTTCATATGCTTTTTTTCCGAGTTTCGGAACTTTAAGGAGCTGTTTTCTGTCAGTAAATTCACCATTTTCTTCACGATATGCAACTATATTTTTTGCAATTGCAGAATTTACACCTGCAACATATGACAGAAGTGAGTGTGAAGAAGTATTAAGGTCAACACCTACAGAGTTTACACAAGCTTCAACTACTCCGCCAAGTGCCTCATTCATTCTTGCTTTCGGCATATCGTGCTGATACTGTCCGACACCGATAGCTTTTGGTTCTATCTTTACAAGTTCGGCAAGCGGATCCTGCAATCTTCTTGCTATAGAAACAGCACTTCTGAGAGATACGTCATAGTCCGGGAATTCTTCTGCTGCAAGTTTTGACGCAGAATACACTGAAGCACCTGCTTCACTTACTACCATGTAGCTTACTTTCTGAGTAATTTCTTTAAGTATCTGTGCTACTATTTCTTCACTTTCTCGTGACGCTGTACCGTTTCCTATTGCAATAGTATTTACATTCTGAGAAATGATTATCTTCTTGAGTTTTTCTTTTTCGCGGGCAATAAGTCCTGCTGAACCCATTGATATATGTACAACATCGGTATACAAAACTTTTCCTGTGTGATCTACAACTGCTACTTTACAGCCCGTTCTGAATCCCGGGTCAAGTCCGAGTGTGACTGTATTTTTTATAGGTGGCTGTAAAAGAAGCTGTCTTAGATTTTCAGCGAAAACTTTTATCGCCTGTTCTGCTGCGTTTTCAGTAAAGAAAGAACGTATTTCTCTTTCTATTGACGGGAATATGAGTCTCTTGTAACTGTCATCTGCTGCCACTGCAACAAGTTCACCGCATTTACTCTGATTTTTCGAATATTTGTTTACGCACATTGCAAGAGGTGTTTCATCAGGAGAAGTTACAGAAACCTTGATAAAGCCCTCTTTTTCGCCTCTGTCCATAGCGAGTATTCTGTGATTTGCAACCTTGGCAAGAGGCTCTGAAAAATCATAATAGTTTTCATAAACACTTTCTGCATTTTCATCAGCAGCTTTTGAAGATATTATACCATGCTTCATAAAATATGTTCTTAAATCTTTACGAAGCTCTGCGTCATCAGATATATCCTCTGCTATAATGTCACAAGCACCGGCTAATGCTTCTTCAACATTATTTACGCCCTTTTCTTCATCGACAAATCCTTCAGCAATTTTTTCTGGCTCTCCTGATTTCTCCTGTTTCATGATAAATACGGCAAGAGGTTCAAGACCCTTTTCACGAGCTACACTTGCTCTTGTTTTTCTTTTCGGTTTGAAAGGTCTGTATATATCTTCTGCCTCAACAAGTGTAATTGCTTTCTCTATAGAAGCTTTTATCTCGTCTGTAAGTTTACCCTGTTCATCTATAAGATTTATTATTTCCTCTTTTCTCTTTTCAAGATTTCTAAGATACGTCATACGGTCAAATATTTCTCTTAGTATCTGGTCATCAAGAGAACCTGTAGCTTCTTTTCTGTAACGAGCTACAAAAGGTATAGTCTTACCATCATCAAAAAGTGCTATAGTATTATCTATCTGTTCCTGTCTGAGTTTAAATTCCTCCGCAAGTAACTTATTAATATCCATTTATCCTCATTTTCCTTTCGGTATTTATTTTCTTTATTCTAAACTTTCTGAAAGTTCTGCCCACTCTTCAAACATAGTATTTGTAAGTTCTTTGATCTCATTTATTCTGATGCATTTTTCATTCATCAGATTATAATCATTTAATACACTTTCCAAAGTAAGTTCCTGTTCAAGAGTATCCATTTCTTCCTGAAGTTTTTCCATTTCCTCTTCAAGCTGTTTTATACGCTGTCTGTTTTTAGCTTCAAGATTTCTCTGTTCCTTTGTCTTAAAGGCTTTGTTTTTCTTTTCAACATACTGTTGCCTTAACTTTTCCTGTTTTTCTCTGTCCTCAGCCTCCTGTTGCTCCTGTTCTCTGAGACGTTTTATCTTTATATAGTCATCAAAACCGCCTGCAAAACTCTCTGTTGCATTCTGCGTTATTTCAAGTATACGTGTAGAGATCTTATTGAGAAGATATCTGTCATGCGATACATAGATAACTGTACCTTCAAATTTTTCAAGAGCATCTTCAAGGACTTCTTTTGTCTGAAGATCGAGATGGTTTGTAGGTTCGTCAAGTATAAGGACATTTCCGTGTTCAAGCATCATTATAGCAAAACAAAGCTTACAGCGTTCTCCACCGCTCACTACTCCCGCCTGCTTGAATACATTTTCACCGACTATACGTACTTTTCCGAGCAAACTTCTTACTTCAAGATCAGACATGGAAGGATATCGGCTATGTATCTCTTCAAAAACAGTATTTGCTCTGTTTATGTTTTCAGCTTCCTGATCAAAATATGATATCTTTACATTTGCCGCCCATATTACTTTTCCTTTGTGCGGTAGTTTTTCCTGTATTATTTTAAGAAGTGTAGACTTACCTATACCATTATCGCCTATTATGGCAAGTTTTTCTCCTCTGCGCACCTCAAATGAAAGATTGTCAACAAGAGTTTTACGTTCATTTCCAAACCCTACTGATATATCTATATCCTTAACTTTAAGAACTTCCTGTGGCGGATCTATGCCAAAAGTAAATTCAAGTCTGGCTGATTTGTGATATGTATTTGGTTTTTCGATACGTTCCATTCTTTCGAGTGCTTTTACACGGCTCTTAGCACTTTTGGAAGTAGTTGCCCTTACGATATTTCTTGCAACATAGTCCTCCATTTTTGCGATTTCTTTTTGCTGGAGATCATATTCTTTCTGCTGACGTGTAACAGCTTCTTCTTTTAATTTTGTAAAGGCAGTATAATTACCTTTATAACGTTTAAGCACTGTATTTTCTATTTCACAAACTGATGTTACAACTTTATCAAGAAAATATCTGTCGTGGGAAACAATAAGCAAAGCACCCTTATAATCTTTCAGATAATCTTCAAGCCACATGACCGTTCTGAAATCAAGATGGTTGGTAGGTTCGTCAAGGATAAGGATATTAGGGTTTTCAAGTAGCAGCTTTGCTATTGCAAGTCTGGTCTTCTCCCCACCTGAAAATCCGGATATTACTCTGTCAAACAGATCTTCTGTAAATCCCATACCGTTTAATATGGTTTTTATCTTTACTTTTATTGTATATCCGTCATTTGCTTCATAATATGCGGAAATTTTTGAATACTCATCACTTAACGCCTCATAATCAGACGGATTTTCAGCCATAAGCTTTTCAAGTTCTTTCATTCTCTCCGAAATAGCAATAAGCTCTGAAAAAACACTTTTCATTTCCTCGATAACAGTATTTTCGTTATCAAGTGCCCCCATCTGTTCGAGATAACCGATATTCGTCTTTGACGCAAAAGAAATAACACCGTCTTCCTCTGTAAATCTGTCAGGTTCTTCTTTGCCTGTAAGTATTCTCAGAAGTGTTGTTTTTCCACATCCGTTTATTCCGACAAGTCCTATACGGTCGCTTTCATCTATGACAAGATCAACGTTTTTCAGTATCTGATTACCATTGTAAAATTTATTTATATTACTCATGCTTACCAGCATTTTCTATCACCAATTTCTTAAATTTTATTGCGAAAAACAATAATATTATAACATAATATATGTATAAAATCAACAGATTATCTTTTAATTTTTATCTCAGGTATTCCGTAGTGTTTTTTTGATAAAAATATGATGAATTTTTCTTGTTATTTTCCCAAGACTATGGTATAATTTATATAAAGCTATCGAAAGGGGGACGTTCTCATGTTTAAAAAGCGTATGTCTGATGATGAGATCAAGCAACTCATTTCAAAAGAGATAAAAGCTGCACAGAGCCAGAAATTATCTGAAAATGAGATTAAAGAATTAGCTCAGTCAATGTCAAAAGAAATCATGACAAAACAGTCTGAAGAAATGATGGATCGCATGAAAAAGTACTGTGATGAAAATGAAAAGATTGATATTGTTGGCAGAATGGCATTTGTAATGAATGAATGTAACAAATTCACTATTGATTATGTTACTCAGATGCTTACCAAAGTATTTGGTGAATAATTTTAAGACGCCCTGACAAAGTTGTAATTTTCTTTGTCAGGGCGTTTAATTTATAATTTTTTTCTACGATATCATTTTATTAACCATTTCTCTATGTTATAATTATAACATCATTTTTAAGTAAAAGCAAGCACAATAAATACAAAAATGGTAAAATATAACCATGCAACGATTTATAATCATAATTAAAAACACCGTTAAAATATGCACCTCCAAAAGTATCATCTTTTGGGGTGCATATTATTCTTTAAGCTGATGTTTTTATTTACAAAAAATTAATTAACTTCTTCAAGACTCCATTTCTGGCATTCAATCTCATTGTATTCAGAAAGATATACATTCCCGGCTGAAACTATAGTCTTTCCCGTATTTGTTCCGTCCCCTGCGCCGTATACTGTAAGGCAAAGTTCTTCATCAGCAGCAGAAACGATCTTATACGTGCCATCGTCAAGACCAACTATTTTCCATGTCTGTGCCGGTGGATCAACAGCATCGTATATCTGAACATTGCAACCTGCTGATATTTCTGATGCCGGACTCTTTACTATATCGACTACTTTATTATCAGATATATGTAATCTGTAACTTCCAGTGTTATCAAAAAGTTCAAATCTGAATTTCTGTTCTTTTTTATCAGACTTTGAAGACTGATAAACATTTGATTTTGCAAGCTGACCTCCGGCTGTAAGATATTTTCCACTTGCTGAATTTTTTAACACATATGTCTTACCGTCAAACTTAAGCAGTTCATTTTCCTGTTCAATTCCTGTTATATCCTTATATGCAACCCAACCTGCCTTATCAAGTCTTACTGTGTACGGATATATACTGCTCTCAAGTACGGAAAGCACTTTGTAGATTCCGTACGGAACTTCAACAGCTTCACCTTCACCGCTTGCAGAGTAATAAGCCATTCCACGATAGTTTACATAATCGCCTTCTTTTATATCAGTACCTGTATTTACCGATACAGAAGTTGTAGTTGTCGTAACTGTAGTTGTTGCAACGGTTGTAGTAACTTCCGGCTGATATGATGCTGTAAGCGCACTGTATTCTACCCAACCGGCATCTTTGAGATGAACATTGTATTTTACAGATGAATCTTTTATTATTTCATCTATTACAAAGTCTCCTGAAACTTCTTTTATTTTTCCGTTACCGCTTGATGTATATCTTACCAGACCACTGTAGCTTACTTTATCACCAACTTTAAGTTTTATTGTTGTAGTAGTTGTCATTGTTGTCGTAACAGGTGTAGTAGTAACAGTAGCTGTAGTTGTCACAACCGGCTGTTTTTTTCCGGTAAGCGCTTCATATGATACCCAGCCTGCATTTTTCAAAAGAACAGTATATGGCTTTGAAGAATCAGTAAGAATCTGCTCTACAGTATATATTCCGCTTACTTCTATAACTGTACCTGCTCCGTTAGCAGAATAATAAGCTTTTCCTGAATACTGAACTTTATCTCCTGCACTCAGTATTTCATCAGGAACAGTGGTTGACGGTACATTTATAGAAGTTGATGTATCAGGAGTTGTAGTCACGGTAACAGAAGTCGTTGTAATAACAGCAGGCGGTTCTTTTCCTGTAAGCGCTTTATATGATACCCAACCGGCACCTTCAAGCTGTACAATATTCGGATACTTTGTTCCGGCAAGAATATTTATTACTTTATAAAGACCTCTTGATACCTCTGTTACCTTTCCGGTTCCGTCAGCCATAGTATTTACTTCGCCGGCATACTCTACCATATCCCCGATCTTAAGTTCATCAGTATCACCCGGAACCATTTCAACTACATTTCCGGCAACAGCTGAATATTTTACCCAACCGGCATTTTCAAGTCTTACTGTATATTCTGCAGAACCATTCTCAAGAATTTCTGCTATTTTATATGTACCTGAAACCTCTACAGCCTTTCCGTTTCCATCTGACGAATACTGGGCTTTTCCTTTATAATAAACCAGATCACCAACATTAAGTTTATTTACATAGCTAAGATATGTGCTTGTAGTTTCGGTTATTATAGGTATAAGAGTTATAGGCAATGTAGTTTCATCTGTTGTAGTAACAGGAGAAGTTGTAGTTGTTGTTTGGGACGGACTGTCTTTTTGCGATAATTCAAGTATTCTGGATTTTGCACGTGCTGAGTCCATAATATTAACAACACCGTCATGATTGTAATCAAGCTTTATTTTAAAGTTGTTACCGAGCATAATATTTCCGGAAATATAATTTTTCATCATTATATAATCCACTATAGTTTGTTGAAGTTCATCCATTGTATCATTCAAAACATCATCAGGATTCAACGCTGCTACTTTTGACGAAGCAGTAACAGAACCCAGTGCCATTACCAATGATAAAATTACAGCCGTTTTCTTATTCACTTTTTTCATAACTTAAAACTCTCCTGCTTTCTTGTTATAATTTATACGTGAGTATAAAAAATCAATTTACTTTTTCAAGGAACCACTGCTGATCTGTACGATTTTCATATTTTGAAATATATATATTTCCTGCTGAAGACGTTGTTTTTCCTGTTGCTGAACCATCAGAAAAACCGCTTGCTGTAAGAACAACTTCAGAATTTTTACTTGATGCTATACTATACATACCATTGCCAACATAAACAAGATTCCAAAGCTGTGCATCCGGGTCAACAGCATCATATATCTGAACATTGCAACCTGATACAACATTTTTGTTACTGTCCTTTACTATATCAATTACTTTATTGCCGGCAAAAACTGCATACACTCTGAAATTTTCTGTATTATAGTATTTTTCTATCTTGAAGTTCTGTGTAGTATTGTTTAAAAGTGAATACTGATAAACATTTGAATTATTACTTGTTCCGCCTATTGTGATATACTTACCACTTGCTGCATTTTTTATTCTGTATGTATTTCCGTTAAAATTATCTATAGATGCGATTGAAGAAGTTTTTCCTGTAAGATCTGAATATCTTACCCAACCGGCATTTTTCAACTGAACATTAAATTCAAGCTGAGTGCCTATAATGATATCCTGTATAACAAAACTACCTGAAACCTCACTTACTCTGCCGTTTCCATTTGCCTGATATCTTACCTGACCTGTATAATTTACAGTATCACCAACTTTTAAAACTCTTGCTGCCGTAGTAGTCGTTGCGGTAGTAGTTGTAGCAGGTGTTGTGGTTACTGCTGTTGTGGTTACTGCAGGCTGTGTTTGTCCGGTAAGGTCTTTGTATGATACCCAGCCAACATTTTCTAATTGTACTGTATACGGATAATTTCCGCTTATTATCTGAACTACCTTATACACTCCGTTTACTTCTATTGTATTTCCTTTTCCTCCGCTTGTTCCATATACTTTTCCTTTATATGATACCTTATCACCAACTTTTAAAACTCTTGCTGCCGTAGTAGTCGTTGCGGTAGTAGTTGTAGCAGGTGTTGTGGTTACTGCTGTTGTGGTTACTGCAGGCTGTGTTTGTCCGGTAAGGTCTTTGTATGATACCCAGCCAACATTTTCTAATTGTACTGTATACGGATAATTTCCGCTTATTATCTGAACTACCTTATACACTCCGTTTACTTCTATTGTATTTCCTTTTCCTCCGCTTGTTCCATATACTTTTCCTTTATATGATACCTTATCTCCGACTTTTAACGCTGATGCTACTGTTGTTGTAACAGGTGTTGTTGTGACAGTTGTTGTAGTTACCGGTGTAGTGGTAGTAGTTGTTGTTGCTGATGTTGTAGTGACTGTTGTTGTAGTTGTTACAGAACTCTGTTCCTTTCCGGTAAGGTCTTTGTATGATACCCAGCCAAGATTCTCTAACTGTACTGTATACGGATAAGAACCTGAAAGGATCTGAACTACTTTATATGTACCATTTGCATCTACTACATTTCCTTTTCCGTCACATCTGAAATAAGCTTTGCCCTTATATTTTACTACATCGCCTACTTTAAGTGAACTTTCTGAATTTTGAACAGGTGTTGTTGTAGTCGGAACTGTTACAGTTGTCACAGGTGTTGTAGTTGTCTGTTCTGTAGTAGTTGTTGTTGATGATGTAGTAGTCGGCTCTGTTGTTGTAACTGATGTGGTGGTCGGCTCTGTTGTTGTTACAGTTGTTACCGATGTTGTAGTTGTATCCGGATCCTGTACTCCGGAAAGTTTAAGAATCTTATTTTTTGCCTTTGTCAAATCAATAACATTGACAGTACCATCACCATTATAGTCGAGTGTCGCTTTAAACTCATCACTGAACACAACATTTTTGGCTATATAATTTTTTATAAAAATATAGTCGACTATAGTCTGCTGAAGCTCATTAAGATCATCCTTTAATACTGCTTCCGGATCCAGCGCCTTTGTAGTTACTCCTCCGATGCCATTAACAGAACTTACTGCCATAATACATGCAAGTGCTGAGGCAACTTTTCTTATCTCTTTTTTCATAATTTTCTCCTGCTTCCTTTATCATTTTTTTTCAAAGCATTGCTTTGAGCATAAAATAACTGACTTGATTTAATTTTATTATCTTATGCCTTTATATTTTAACAGACTATCATTGTCTGAAATATAACAAAAATACAAAACTACATATCATATTTTTACTTTACTCTTTAAATATAATAACAGCATTTTTCCCAAGTTGATCATATCTCTTTTTTACTTTCTCCATATTCATCGAAACTACTCCGAAAGTAGGATCGTTTAATATAACTGTATTATTGGTATAATCATATGCGCTAAGAACAACACAATGTTCATTTGTAGGCCATGTCACTTTTTCTCCTTCTGCTGTAAGCCATGACGTAATATATTCAGGCTCTTTGAGGGACATAGTAGACCATATTATCACGGGTATTTCATCTGAAATATAATCAAAAAGATCATAAAATGATGTACCAGTGATATCTTTAACAGAGTACGCTGAATCTACAGCATCAAGATATTTTTGTGCAGTCTGTTCTATACATGGTGCCAAACAGCCAAATGATGAATCTTCCTCCGGATCTCCCGGAAATACATATCTGAAATCTGGACCACAAAGAATCTCATCATCATTTAAGTACAATTTTTCTTTTTCAAGATAATCCTGTGCTATTTCAAGTTTGTCAGCATCATGTCCGAAAAAATTCAAAACCATTGTAAGAGCAGTTACCTCACAACCTGTAGGAAGTTCGGGTAACTGCATGATTTGCTTTATTCCATATACCCGTGAACTCTTTTCCACAGCTTTTATAGGAATGGTTTCTCCATAATCATATACATTCCCTTTTATATCTGTATCTACATCTATGCTGTCATAATCATTTCCGAAAGTAAGCAAAACTATCAGCCCCCCCACTATAACGCATAGAAGAATACCAATAACAGCCAAATATTTCATTCCCCTGTCCCCCGTTTTATCATAGCAGTGATGAAACTCCCTCTGATATCTTCTTTGCTATATAAGGATTATTCATCGTATATAAGTGAATTCCGTCCACACCGTTTGATATAAGATCTACTATCTGATCTATCGCATATGCTATGCCGGCATCTCTTAATGCTTCCGGATTGCTTTCATATTTCTGCATCATCTTTACAAATTTCGGTGGCAAGCTTGCACCGCACATAGAAACCATTCTTTCAATCTGTGACTTATTTACAACAGGCATTATTCCGGCTTCAATCGGAATATTTATACCTGCGATCTTTGCTTTTTCAAGAAAATCATAAAAATATGAGTTATCAAAAAATAGCTGACTCATCAGATGTGTTACTCCGCTGTCCACTTTTTTTCTGAGATTTATAACATCATCAACAAGACTTGCTGATTCCATATGACATTCCGGATAGCAAGCTCCTGATACATGAAAATCACCATTTTCATGTATAAAAGTTACCATATCTGATGCGTATTCAAAATCTTTTGCCGGTTCAATATCAGGATTTCTGTCGCCTCTTAACGCAAGTATATTCTCGATATTATTCTTTTTAAATTCACTTAGTATATCCAGAACATCTTTTTTTGTATTGTTAAGACACGTCAGATGTGCAACAGATTCAATGCCAAGGTCATTTTTTATATATCCTGCTATCTTTGCAGTGATATTATCAGCACTGCTTCCTCCTGCTCCATAAGTAACACTTATAAAATCAGGTGAAAGTTCTTTTAATGAATCCAGTGTGTTATATATAGTTTCTACAGGACTGTTCTTTTTTGGCGGAAAAACCTCAAAAGAAAAAACAGTTTTCTTTTTATTAAAAAGTTCTGAAATCTTCATATTATCAAACTAACTTCCTTTCACAAAATCAAATATCTCCCAGATTTTTCTCACACATCAGATACCATATATAATCTTTGAATCCAAATCGCATATACCACTGATCGAGTGATGTATAATTTATAAACAAATCCGTACAGCCCTTGTCTGCAAGATACTTTATTCCATGTATCATAAGGCCTGAACCTATATGTTTTTTTCTGTTTTCGCTTAATACACCAAGATAGCGAAAAAGCCCTGTTTTATTATCAGCAGTTGTTATCAGTGTATCAGCGTCAGGTTCCAAAAGCAAAAACCCGACTATTTTTCCGTCAACCGATGCCGTCATAACATTTTCATAAGATTTGAAGTGCCTTACCCACTTAGGTTCAACAAGACTGACTGTTTCAAGAAGTTCACCAAATTTTTCTTTGTTGCACACAGAATAAACCGCATCAGTGCTAGCTTGTTTTTCACTAGTAGTAGTGCCATAATCAAAATTTTCTGATTTAAGATACATTCCAAGACAACCATTGTATGCGACATATCCTCTTTTTTCAAAAAAACGATGTGAAAAATTGTCCATTACCGCTCCGAAAAACAAATCACAATCACTTCTGCCGATAATGACTTTTCTGTATCCTTGTTCATAAATATATTTTTCACTTTTCAAAAGAAGTTTACTGCCGTATTTCTTATCCTGAAAATCAGGATGAATGCAGATAAGTACTATTGAATTTTCATTTACAGCCGAAAAACCTATAATTTCTCCGTCTGCATATTCATTGATCATATGACAAGAGGATATTTTTCTTTCAAAAACATCTATACTCATCGGAATAAAATCAAAACAATCTGTAAAAATCTTATAAAACTTACTGATACTATCCATAATCCTTATACTTTCTTTTTCTGAGTCTTTTTATCAGCCTCTTTTTTTGTTTTTGTTCTGACGACAGAACTGCTACTTTTTTTGTTGTTCCCCTCAATCACGTTCTCTATTTTCTTTTCGAGATAATCTGTATTTATCTTTTCTGATACATCAAAACGTTTCAAATTATTTCCTCCGTAACTGTGAATCGCCCACAAAACATTCATTTTTATTCTATCACTTTTCAATTCATTTGTCAACTAATTATATTTAAATACATATAAAGGCGTTTCAATAAATATATTCTCCTTTTTTATACAACACAATATATTTATTGAATTATTGATTTTTATATGATATAATAGCACTCACATTCTACTTTACCCTTATACAGACTCAACCAAGCGTATATGTCTCGTAAAATCAAAGGTTTATTGATGCATAGGACAAAAAGTGCCTGAAATGCGTGCTTTCTCAAAGGAATGAATTTTCAATTTTTTGTAGAACTTTAGTAGAAATTATTGATACAATTTCGCTATTATACTACATAATTCAGAACAAAAAAATTTCTGAAAAGCCTTTAAATTCAAAGCATAATCCTGTTTTGAATATAGAAATAGAAAATATAATTGAGCAAGAAAAGTATAATGAATTATAGACTCTGTTTTACCCGATTTTATTGGGGATTTTTCACTTGATTTAAAATAACAAGTATAAAAACGACTGAAATCTGTTGCTGACACATATTATTTTGCAATTACTTTGCGTTTCTGATAAAAATTCAGAAACGCTTTTTTATTTTAATTAAGAGGAAAAATATTATGCCAAAGCTAAAAAAGAAAATCACTGCCGACTTTACAGTAATCCATAATAAGATGATTCGTGACTATAACCTCGGGTCAACAGAACGTGGTGTGCTGCTTACAATGCTGTCACTTCCTGATGATTGGAATTTTTCTATTAAAGGTCTTTCAAAGATACTCCCTGACGGAGTTACAAAAATTTCAACTGCCTTGAAAAATCTTGAGAAGTACAAGTATCTTATTCGCAAAAAAATTTACTGCAACGGAAAAATCTCAGATTGGGAGTACATATTCAGCGATGAGCCTATGGAAGAACAAGATGAGGATAATCAAGATACAGAAAACCTTGATTCAGAAAACCTAAATCAAGGTATGCAAGATGTTGAAAAGCCAAGCAATAATAAAATATATAATAATCAAATAAACAAAAATAAAATAAATATTGATAAAATATCAATCAATCAATCTTTTGAGGAAGCCTCAAAAAAAGAAATGATTGATGGATTGAATTCAAAAAATCAGAAGCGTGAAATTGTTGATAATCTTATCAGGTCAAATCTCGAATACGAGTGGTATGAGGATTTGTTTGAAAATTGTTCTGAAAAGGATTTGCAGTGTGGGAATCCGACATTTGCTCAAAACCTTGAAGAAGTTGATATGATTATCGGCATAATAGTGAGTTGCATCTGTTCCGATGACAAGTATGTCCGTATAGGCGGACAGGATATTCCCCATTCTGTTGTTGAAGCTCAGTTTATGAAGCTGAAACAGGAACACCTTGAGTATGTTCTCAAAAGGCTTATGCTTTCCACAAAGAAAATAACAAATCCAACAGCGTATCTGCTGACAACCATTTACAACTCCATTCTAAGCTGTCAGTTTATGGAGAATACAGACCTAAAGGCTATTGACCCTGCGTTGTTTATCCCGGAAGAATTTCATACAGAAAGTTTCAAGGATAGATTTTACGGGCATACATCATTCAGACCGAAGAAGGCTGTGTAAGCTATTTGGCTTAACTTTTACTGCCTGTTCACTGAAATGCTCTGTATATTGATATTCGGAAATTCTTGTTCGTGCTATATTAACATTTTATCTAAATATTGTTTTCTTTCAATCCATTTCACAGAAAATTACCTCGTAAAGTTTTTATATCATATTCACTTTCCAAAATCAATAAATTTTCATTATTGGGAAATAGGATTGCCTATAAATAGCAGAGCTATCATAAGTCTTTATGCTCTCCGAGCGTATTCGGCAATACTTGCTCCTATTTCTTCTTTTTGCCACGCTTCAGATAATCTGCATTGATATCCTCGCTCCAATCTGCACTAAGCGGTGCGCTTGCTCTGACGTTGCTTACAGCTTTTGCAACCGACTCATAGAGGATATAAGTACCCTCTCCGTCTGCATTATAGTTTACAGCTCTGTCCTTGCTGATACCATAACGTGCGGCAGTTTCAACAGCGTCTATGTTTGCCCCGATAAACAGAAACTCCCAGCCGTATTTCTCTTTCTGACGTTCAATCATTTTCTTAACCTGCTCACTTGTGTAGCGATGACTTGCATTTTCCTGTCCGTCTGTTGTGATAACAAACATCGTATGCTCAGGGACATCTTCAGGGCGAGCGTACTTGTGAATGCTTCCGATGTGGTGAATTGCTCCGCCTATGGCATCAATCAAAGCCGTACATCCACGAACAGTATAGTCGTTGTCGGTCATTTTAGGAATGTCAACAAGCTTTACACGGTCATGCAGAACTTCGCTTTCATCATCAAAAAGCACAGTAGAAACATAGCAATCGCCTTCCTGCTTCTTCTGCTTTTCAATCATTGAGTTGAAGCCGCCGATAGTGTCGCTTTCCAGTTCTGCCATAGAGCCGCTTCTATCCAGAATAAATACGAGTTCAGTAATATTGTTTTTCATAATAGAAAACCTCCCTTTGTTTTGTTGTGCTTTTATTATAGCACCTGCAAAGAGAGGTCTGGTCGCTTCACATGCGACAAATATATCAGGCTCCGAGTAAACTCTGGTCAAATGCAAACAAAGCCTCGTTGATTTCAAAAATATTGTAATTGCCTTTACTTATGAAATATTCGATAATAATATCGAACTTATTGCTGTGAGATAACGCAAATCCTGCTTTAAGGAGCATATCCTCGATTTTTTCAAGTAAAAGCTCCAACGAGATAGCAAATGCCATTGCAGTGGGTTTGCTCGGTTTATAGTGAATATCACTGCGGATTTTCGAAAACAGCTTACGGTCTATATTCGCCTTTTTATAACACTCAGCATCAGTCATACCTTTTTCGTCAATCTTGCGGAGAAGCATCTGCGAAAAGCTCTCATCTATTTGTTTGTTTCTTTTATCAAGGTCATCGTCAGCCAACATAGCCTTACATTCGCACAAGTCAGCTTCAAAGAAATCGATAGATGCCTGTACAGGTGCACTCATACGCATGCTCTCACAGCGGTAGTCAGTATGCTCGTCCACATAATTATCGTCAATATATTCGGCAATGTCTGTAAAAAGCTTTTCGCTGATTCTGTATGCCGCTTTGTCAAATATGACGATGTAAACCGTCACTTCATTTTCAAGAAGAAAGTCGCTGATAACATCAATAGCAACCTTCAGTGCCTGGTCTTTGGGATATCCGTACACGCCTGAAGATATAAACGTAAAAACAACTGTTTCAGAACCTTGCTCCTTAGCAAGAGCCAGAGATTCGCGATAACAGGATTCAAGTAGTGCCTTAAATACTTGCTATTAGCTTTCTGATAGGCTCTTGCCATTTCATAGGTTATCGGAAAATCTCATTGTATAACGATTTTCTGATTAATCCCTATTACTAATAGCTGCCTGTGCGGGTGACTCAATATGGACGCACTTTCACCCAGCCTTATCACAGCGCAGTCCTCATCTGGCTCAGCGGTGCTGTATTTGTTATCTTCGCTGGGGTTGATTGTAACATTCCAAGTGTACTTTCGATTATCAGCAACGACAGAACGGATATGCTCATTAAGTTTGTCCCTCTGAAAGATAGGGGAGGAACTTTCAAGCATTCTGCCAAGTTGTTTTGCTATCGCAGATATTTCTGAAATGCAACCATTCATAATGCTCTCTTGCTCGCTCTGACGTTCTCTCTGTTCGCAGAGGTTTTTTATTTCCTCATTATACGCCGCTTTCATCACCACAAACCCATCTCTTGTGATATTCCCATCAGCAAACATCGTAATCAGACTTTTCTTTCTTTGTTCAACTTTTTCAATCTGACTTTCAATGAAAATCACACTCTCGGAGCAATTCTGCTTTGAGGTAGCCTTTAATAATCACAGATGCTGTCAAGAGTTTCGAGAAGCTCTTTTCTTTTGCTTTGCCATACCGACTGCAACAAAAGCTCTGCCATCATATCCATTTTCCATTGAGTGATTGAAGCCTCGTTGCAAAATCCGTCGCCGTCTTTATGCTCCGTTGCCTTGCCGTTGTTCACCTGATTGTAGCAGACATAATTGTAGGTGATATTGCCGTCCTTATCCTTGTGATAACGATTTTTGCGGAAAGAAGAACCACAGACACAGCGCAGCTTCTGCACCCATAAATCTGTTGAAATTCGGTTGCTTTTCTTTACAGTTTCGCCGTTCTGAACGAGAGTGCTTTTGCGTTTGGAATTTAATATCCTGTTGCACTTTTCCCATTGTTCTTCGGTGATAATCGGCCCAAAATCGCCTTTGACATACACATAACTGCTCCTGTCAAGATTGTGAATACGCTTCTGCTCCAGATAATTATTGACGTGAGATTTGTTGTAGCAGATACAGCCTTTGTATGTAGCATTTTTCAGAACTCGGCTCACATTACTGCAAGTCCATTTGGTTGTTCCCGTTGCAGTAAGCCTACCTTGCTCACGAAGAATTTTTGCAATCTTCATTGTGCCGTGTCCTTGCTCATAGAGGTCAAATATAGTCCGCACCGTTTCAGCTTGCTCAGGGTCTATGACATAAGTTCCGTCAACTCGATTGTAGCCGAGAATGTTCCCGCTTCCGTAAAGAGTTTTGTTCTCTCGGCTGATACGCTGACCTGCACGGACACGCTCGGAAACCTTTCGGCTTTCCTCTTGGGCAAGGGTTGCCATAATTGTCAGTCGTAATTCTCCATCACCGTCCATAGTCCTGATGTTGTCGTCAACGAAGAAAACTTCGATGTCAAGATTTTTCAAAGCACGAGTGTGGGTGAGAGTGTCAACTGTATTTCGTGCGAAACGGCAGACTTCACGGGTTACAATCAAATCGAACTTTTTCATTTCAGCGTCGGCAATCATTTTCATAAACGCAGGACGCTTCTTTGCTTGCGTTCCCGTGATACCCTCGTCGATGTATTTATCGACAACTTGCCAGTTTGGATAACGCCTTGCAATATCCTCATACCATTGCATTTGATTTTCCAAAGCCGAGAGCTGAGCCTCGTGTTCTGTAGAAACTCGTCCATAGAAAACGACTTTTCTTGGTCTGTTTCGGTCAAGTAAAAATGTGTTTATCTACATAATCTGTCCTCCTGTGATTTATAGAATTTAACGCTTTAAAGCATTATATCTTATAGAGGAAGATTTGTCAAGTCCCAATGCGAAGGTGCGGTTTGTTACGCACCGTTTCTGTTTGGGGCTGTTAGTTTTTTACATTAGAACGCTATCTAATAATGATGTTTCTTATTGTTGCTAGTGCAATCAACTTTATATTTGGAATGGATGGTAGCAACATACTCGCTAAAGCCATGATCAATGTGGTATGAAATAGAATGAATAACAAACTCGTTTTAAATCGTTTAATTAAAAGATGGGTTGGGCTATATTGTAGTTATAGCACCAACCCATATATTAACGTGAAAAAATTATTTTTTGCCACATACATTTTTGCAATTCACACCGATTTGTTCGCACAATGGCCTGATATATGGGCAAATCTGTTTCTTGATTTTATCAATGTCAAGACATTCAATAAACCCTTCTGTTTTCTTTCCTTTGATATAGATACGTTTTGATTTTTTGAAAAGTTTTTTCAAGACTTCTTGTCCTACACCATGTTCTCTCGGAGTTTGTTTAGGCAGTCTTAAATGTTTTAACACTCCTTCGAAATCTAATAAGAACCAATCTTCAATAGATTTTGAAGCTTTAATAAACTCGACTTTTTTTGCCCCATTATTAAGTAAGTCTTTCTTTACCTCTTTCATATTTACAGGCGGTTTTTTAGAAAATTCGAAAACATCTGTATCGTAACAAAGGAAAACAAAAATTTCTGAATTGCTGTACTTCTTTTTTATGTCATTCAGTCTTTTTAATGCATCTTTTTTGTAATTGCCTACACCTCTCATGTTTTTGTATTCAATATAACAAGCAAAAGAATCCCTGTTCATCTTTCTAAGATTTGTAACTAAGGCTTTATAAAATTCAACCTCAGTATCGCCTTCAACAAATAACACAACTACTTTAGTCATTGCTTTCAATATATTCCTTTAAAGATTCATCAGCATCTTCTGTTGATAAAATATTAAAGATATAATCTCCTAGAGATTTATCATATTGAACTGCATCTTTAAGAAGAGCATTTACTTTAGAGGATGCTATTCGTCTAAAATCTACACTGCCGTTTTCGCTTGTTATACCAATGTATATACTTCTTGGATTTAGATATTGAATTATATATGGTGAATGGCTGGTAAAGATGATTTTGCATGTGTCAACAAGCTGAGAGATGGTATCTAAATAACTTTGAAGTAAATTTGGATGGATAGAGTTTTCGGGTTCTTCCATTGCAATCATAGATAATCCTTTTACATCTGCAATCGCAGCATATGTTAGCATTAAAAAAATGCGTTTTGCTCCATCTGACATGCTTTCAAACCTTAATGGTTGCAATAACAAATCATCTGTAACGGTCATAGTGTATATAGAATCTGTATACATCAGCGGCGCATCTTCAGAAAAACTAAACGATTTTTGTTTGTCATAATTTAATTTATGTTCAGTAACATCAATATCACGAATTCTGGGAAATAATTGCTTAAAAGAATTGATTAATAATTCAAACTTGTCAGGATATGCACTTTTAAGAAAGAATACAGCTCTTGGAATATTTTGAATTCCCCCTAATTCTAATTCCTCAAATCCTTTTATTACGATAGGGTCAGGGCTATAAGCAGGATTTGCGTCAAGATGTCTTTCTATGTAAAATTGAATGTTATTAATTTGATTTAAAATATCTATATAATACAAATCGTCAAAGGCAGTTAATTTATTTATCACTAGTAAATCATTATCAATTTTAATTTTTGTATCACATCTTCCAGTTTCGGTTCTTTTATATTTGGCTAACGTTTCTTCTCTGCAAATAAGAGATGTGTACTTCTGACCTTTTGCATCTAATTTGATTTTTAAATATTCGTTGATTATCTTAGCAGGTGAATTTGTCTTTTCCCATTCAAATTCATATCCGTACATGACAAGATAATTCACATTGTTTGCTGTTAATGCGATTTCTATTTGGAACTCGTAGTTTTGACCAGCATTAAATTTCAAAATAGGAATATTTTGTTTCGATGACATTAGTCTATTTTTAATTTGCTGAGGGTATTTTATGAAATCTAAGCCAAAATCAATTGCATCCATTATATTGGATTTTCCATAACCATTAAGCCCTACCAATGCAGTCATTTTATCAAAAACGATTTCTACTTCAGAAATATTCCGTATTCCTTTTACTTTGATTTTCAATATTTCCATTTTTTTCACCTTCGGCATATAAATTATATCATAGATTTTTTTGAGTATCATTATTATACCACACCTTTCGACCAAATGCAATACTTTATTGCGTATTTTTTTTATTTTTTGCTATTTTGCTAAGCGTATTAAAATATTACGTCTGAAATCATTTCGTATTATATCACAATCAGCGTGATAAACGTGTCGAATCGCCTGAATAAAATTAATACCAATCGAAGAAGTTTTTCTGATTATGATTGTTTCTTTTATTATATCACGCTTTCTGTATCATTTTCAGGACAGTGGTATGATGCTGTAATTTGGGAAATGATTTTTATTTACAGTATTGCCGATTTTATTCAAGAGGTTTGGGTTCTCCCAAGTGTTTTTTTGTATTTGTCGTCACACGGATTTTCATTGAAAATGAGGGAGTGTGACTACAAATGCTATGCTTGCTGTCAACGAAGTTGCAGAAAGCATAGTTTACAAAAAAACGGACTGTGTCTATACACAGGCGATGCTTGCTCTCCGCTGAGTTTGAAAAAACGAATGATTAATTTTTTCAAGAAAGCTTCGCAGAACGCACGATACCACTTCTTGTGGCATATAAGTACGCCCTTACTGCCGCTTCGGGAAAAATGAAACTTGTTCAATCTGAAAAAACATTTCAGATGATTTTTTCAAACTGCTTCCTTGCTTTTGGAAAAAGATTAATGTATAATATTATCAGGAGAAAAGAGGTGTTGTTCACGTGGATTATTCAATGGAACAGATTAAAGAAATTGTAAAAAAGGTAATAGATAACGATTTTGAAACCGATGATAATTATAAATTAATGACTCTTAACATTAATAATCAGATAATAGAACTAAATGATTACGAATTGGGTAAGATAATGGGATATGATGGGTGTACTGTAAAGGAACGTGCAATTATTGCTAAAGGGAAAAGTGCTGAAGAATTTTATAATAATACTGGAACGTATATTGGTTATAAGATTTTCAATTTGGAAAAACATCCAGAATATAGAGAAGGAGCTTTTATAGAGGATAGTAAAAAGCACGGAATATATTTTACTATTCAAAAAGAGGAATTATTTCGTTTTATTCTGGTATCATATTTCGAAAAAATTGGTGCTCATATTGCCGAGATTTCATTAAAACATAATGAACAATTTGTAACTAACGCCGCAGTATCAAAAGGTTATGATACACAAGGAACATATCGAGCACATTGTTTTTATGTAGAAAAAATCTATAGCGTTAATGATTATAAATTAATTTCTCATTTGTTTAATATAGCGCCCGATTGGATTAAGAACCTAATTGTCGATGATTCTGAAAACGGCTTTTACAATGAAAGTATCAAATATTACAAAGAGAAAGGTTGCGACCAAACTGTAAAAGCCATTGTTGATATTCACAATTCATATTGCCCATTTTAATTTAGTATATACTGTTATTTTTGCATTTGTAAGAGATTGAAGGTGATTAATAATGTCAAAATTGCAATTTTGGCGAAGTACTGAATTATTTAACGCTATTACTATAACTACATATTATTTACCCGAAAATAATATGCGGTTATTCGCGGCTTCTGATATATTTAATGCAATTGATATGTTAAATGAAGGTATTGATGATAGAAAAAATATTATTTTGAAGCCTATACCTAAAAATAAAATATGTGTTTTCCAAAATAACGTATGTGAAAATATCGATATTTTAAATAAAGAAGATATATTAGATACAACTAAATCAAGCAATTCTGAAAAAGTAAGATGTTTTGAAGAGTGGATAAAAAATATATGCAATAATATTCCAGAAGGATGTATTTTGCCGAAAGATAGTAAGGAATATGAATTTTTAAATTTAGCAACTAATAGATTTATGGAACTTTATGAAGAAATAAACAGCTGCTCTTTTATGGATTTGACTCCTGAAACAAGATTATATAAAGTCAAGGATTTTTTCAGCGTTTATTCCGAGATGTTATTATATACCCCAATAAAGGAATATATTGAATTCGTCGAAAACACGAGACCTCCTATGGAATCTGTTATTAGTAGCGAGCTGGTTAAATTTGTTAGAAATATATTGTCGCACTTCCTTTTTTTACATCATGGGATGAAATATATATTTCTAAACGACTTGTTAATTGGGCAAGTGAGGGAAAATCGGTTGATAGATTTCTGAAAAAATATCAAGGACACAAAGATGTAGAGTATAGGTTTAAAGAAAGATTATCGGGTAACTGGAGATATCCTACGATAAAATTCCCTTCTGCATATAACGATGATAAAATTTTCTTGAAGGATATGATAACTGAAAGGGATGGCGTTTTACTTTGCGCGGTGTTAATGTATAAGGTTGTTTCGTCTCAAATTATAAATAAATTTGAATGATATTTTATTAATGGTATAGCGATTTTGGAAAACATTTTGTTGATAATATTATCAATTTTTATAATGCAATGATATATATACGCACGACTTAATCAAATATGAAAAAGGATAAACCTGTATGAATAATAAAATCAGAGAAAACATCCGCAATCTAAGAAAAGCCTGTGGTGAAACGCAAAAAGATTTAGCACAGGTATTGAATGTTAGCGAAACCGCTATCACCAACTACGAAAAAGGAACTCGTCAGCCGGATATGCAAACACTAAAAACAATTGCAGACCATTACGATTTTCCGTTAGAAAGAATTATGGAAGAAGACCTGTCGTGGCTGGACTTCACATCTCATTCTATAGACTGGGATAGCTATATAACAGTATTCGAAGCTATGCTTCCAATTATTTGTTCTGAAAAAGCAATAAGTAATGCCCATTTTTCGAAAGCGTATGCTATAACAGAAGAAATTCGAAATCAAATTATAAAACACGAAAATCTGATGTTTTCGAGAGTTGAGAGAGCGATGGAAGAATATGAAACCGCTTTTCTGGAAGATGCTGATATAGTAGAAGCAGCAGCTAATATGATATGGCTTGTGTTTGTGATTTATTCTACATATCCCGATGAGCAATCACAAAAAATGGGCGAAGCGGTTTTGTATGGCAAGGGTCGAAAAAAAGATTTTATTAAAAAATATGTGCTCAAGAATTCCAATCAGACAAATGATGAGGCTTTAGGAAAAAAGAGGGAATATGTTAAAGATTCTCAAGAAACCGTAATGGCTTTGATTAATATTTTAAAGCAATCTTCTGATTACTATGCGCTTGGAGATTATTATCTTGCATTACGCTATGTTACAGGAATGATTGATAACGAATATAATGGTGCATTCAATAAAACAATCGGTATGGAATTAATGACTTCTCTTGCAACATTGGAGAACGAGTACGCAATAAAAATGCTTAAATCCGCTTTGTCTATGTAATTCAAAATCCTCACATATCGTGAGGTTCATAAGTGAAAAATAGATGTATAATGTAAGTGTAGCAAAAACACTTACATTATTTTTTACGGAGGTATTCACTATGAATAACGCAACAACACTCATAATGGAAGATTTATCCCATCTCAAAGGTAAGCCCGCAGACCACGTTACACGCTTTTTAAAAAGATGCGGTGGCGGAGAGGAAAGCACAATGGTTGACGGACTTATCAACATTATCGGTATGCTCGATGCAGATAACGCATGCAGTATAAGAAATGCAAGGGTTGGTGGTATAGCAATCGGCGCTATAGGCACAGCGGTCGCTGTCGGCGGTGCGTATCTGATACATAAGCACCGAGAAAAGTGCCAAAACCGAAAGAAAATTCAGGAAGTTGCAGAAATATTAAAACAGGAAGTAGCTCTTGCAAACCAAGAGGAACTTCCTGTTGATGAAAACGAAGCTATTGAGGAAGCTTAATCGACTTCAGATACACCGCCAAAAGCTCCAGTGCTGTTTCCTTTTGCTGCACAGTACATTTGTCAAGCTCGGCAAAGAGTTCAGCCTGCTTCGCCGAAAGGCTGGGGTTTTCTTCGGTCAGCACAACATCAGGCGTAATATGCAGTACTTCACATATTTTCAGCACCGTTTCAATACGCATATTGACTGTTCCTCGTTCTATATCAGCATAGGTTCTGTCGGACAAGTTTGCGGCTTCAGCTACCTCGCTTTGAGTAAGTCCGGCTTTCTTGCGGATTGCAAGCAACTTGTTTCCTATGACTCTGAAATCAAAAATAAGCATTTTACTTCCTCCTATTAGTCCTATACAAGAATTATACTTCCTATTTCGCTTGATAAATAGGAAGTATAATAGTATAATTGTAGGAGGTATAGTTCCTAATTATACAAATCATAGTTCTTAGGAGGGCAAATTTATGAAATCAAATAGACTTTTTGCATTGCTTTGTGCAACTGCGATGCTACTTTCATTTACTGCCTGTGACAGTAAAAAGAATGACGAGGATAAATCGTCCAGTAATGCAACAAGCAGTTCAGCAGAAACAACAGAAAAGCAGGATGCCGAGAGCAAAACAGATGCTCCAAAAGAGGAGGAAACCAAAGCTCCGTCCGCTAATACAGACGGCGACCTCGACGATATTGTTATCAAGGATGTTGAGGACACGGTAGCAGCATTAAGTACCGAGTATGAAGCGTTAAAGGCTGAAATCAACACATATGCAAAGTATCTGGATAGTACAGATAAAATGGAGGCTTTCTACGTAAGAATTAAAGATACCAATTAAAGTTTGTGCGTGAGAATGTATGAATACAGCCTTGATTATGCTGAAAGCATTGTCAATTCGGATATGTCTAATGATGAAAAGTATGATGAGCTTGAAGAATTGTATGACAGTATATATGACGATGCAGGAAACGAAATCTATGACGGCATATACGATGGTATTCTCGAAGATATGTACGATGATTTCTATGACGGGCTTCTGGACGATGCTTATGACAATGGAGAATATTCAGAATACAGCGAATGGTCGGATGCACGTTCAGATGAATATGAGTGGTGGAGCGATACTCGTTCCCAAGTATATGAAGATTGGTCTGATATGCGTTCCGATATATACGAATTCCAGTCAGATTTAAGAGGTGAACTCTGGAGCGATGACATTGACAAGGCTCTGGAAAAGATAAAAGATTTCCGTGAAGATGTCGAAAAACTCAAGGGTGATGCAGGTCAGGCTGAAAACAGCTCCACTTCCGATGATAAAGATGACACTACTCCTGATACTGAAACAGAAGCACCCGAAGAAGATAAGCCAGCAGAAAACCTTGTTGACGGAATGAAACCTGAGTTCAAGGAGGCTCTCGACAGCTATGAGGATTTCTTTGATGAATACTGTGACTTTATGAAGAAATTTAATGAGTCGCCTGATGATTTAAGTTTGCTCGGAGAATATACTGAATATCTGACACAGTATTCTGAAACAATGGAGAAGATGGACAAACTTGATGATGGCGAAATGAATGACGCTGAAATGAAATATTATCTCGAAGTTACAACCAGAATTAATAAAAAGCTCCTTGACGCTGCATTATAAAAATTACTCCCTATCATTTCGGTGATAGGGAGTTTTCACATCTATACACAAAAATCCCGTATCCAACATAACCGTCGGATACGGGACTTATTGTTATTTACCGAATTCAATGCGGACAGCCATAGACATAAAACAACAGGCGTATGCAGTTTTCTTTGCATACGCCTGTTATGCTTTTCATTAGCCGCCGTTTAGTCAATAACCATTAGTATTTTCAAATACTTCTATATGGTCATCGCCCATAAGGGCAGTTTTTACTTATAATTATTGCTAATCAAACATAAACCATATCCTTATATACAACCTCTTTCGCATTTTCTCTAAGCATATTCCCGATAGAGCCGACATCAATTAGATTACCTGTTTCAACGGCAATCTGATACTCTTTGTTGTTTTCCATAAGTAAATCGGTTTGGTCACAAATAGCGTCTGTTACCTTTATGTCAAATTCTTCAAGGTATGTAAGAATATCTCCATTGTCAACAAGTTTCTGTAAGCTTTCGGGATAATGCTCACAAGTATAGTTGATATGGTATCTGATATGGTCTGTGTGGAAAGTGCGTGTATTGCTGCTTTTTAAATCTGTAACAGTAATGTTATCAGTATCAAACTGCCATTTTTCACTTTTAAAAATCATAATAAAAACCTCACTTTGTTCGTAATTGATATCTATAATTTTAATTTTGCTGTGATAATATTATACAATTGGATAATATTATTGTCAAGTATAATTTTATAATGATTTTTCACTTTGTAAGTAGTGCACTAATTTTGGCAGTTTCCCAGTGCAGTTTGCTAATGTTATTATACTTGACATAATAGCATCACTATGATAAAATAATATAAAAATTTTTTTAAGGGGGATATTACTTGTTTACACACATTTGTGCTATATGTGGTGATGAATTTCAATCGTCATCAAACAGGGCGAAATACTGCGTTTATTGCAGGGATAAGGCACAGGTTTTGAGAAATAAAGCGTATACAGAAAAGAAGAAAGCAGGGTTATCTATAGCCATTGGAAGTACACAAATTTGCCCGGAGTGCAATAATACTTATATCGTTACAAGCGTTTCCCAGAAGTGCTGCAAGGATTGTCAGAAAAAGCATAACAACAAGCAGAAAATTTCTTCCAACCAACGATATACTAAACACGAAACTTCGGTTTTTTAGGTATGCAACAATTCTTCAATAGTTAACGGTACGCCAAAGTGTTCGAATAACTCTTTTTGCCGTTTAAGACAATTAGTGACGCTCCATCGTTCTAATCTTT
>SVNW01000115.1 GCA_015066745.1 Ruminococcus sp.
TATCGTATATACCCAGTGATTCCATAAGTAAACGCTGATTTGTTTTATTCTTTTCAATATTAGTACCAACAAAATTGAAACTAAAAAGAGTATACTCTGTAAATGTTATATTATACCCGCTCATTTCTGCTTTAGCATAAATTGAACCTATTGTTCTTACATCTTTTGAAGGTCTGGATAATCTATTATAGAGTTTTGCCTGTACACTGTTTTCAGTGATTTCGATATATTCTTCTCTTATACCTATGCTTTTAATAGCAGTTATTATAAGTTCATTGTTATCTTTAAAACTGTCACCGATAAAAGTGAAATTATATACATATTTGGGTGCTGGTGTGGTAGGTGTTGTAGTTACTGTTGTCATTTCAGTAGGAACAGTAGTTGTAATAGTTTCTGTTATTGCCGGTGCAGTAGTAACAGTTGGTTCTGTATACATTGTGGTATCAGATGGTGCGTTTACTGTGGGAGTAGTGACATTATTTTCTTTTTTAGATACTGCCGTTGTAGTTGCAGGAGCTGAATTTTCAACCTTGATATTTGATGTGGTTGTTTCTTCAGCCATTAAATATATGCACTGATTCTGATTTGTCATTAGAAATGACAATACTGCTAAAAAAGCAGTGGTTCTTTTCAACACTTCTTTTTTATTCATATTATTTTTCCCTATGTCCTTTCGATTTTTTTATAATAAAACCTATTATTCCGCCAAGTATGCCAATAGAGGCTAGTATGGCTAGAATAAGTGGTAATTTATTCTTGTTTTTATCATTTTTATTTTCAGTTACTTCGCTTGCTTCTGTGGTAGTAGTTGTTGTTATACTTGAAGCAAAAGAAGTTGTGGTAACAGAAGTCATTGAATTTGTTGTGTTTTCTGTTGTTGTGACTGTTGATTCATTTGTTGTCGTTGTGATAGATGTTGTTGTAATTGTGGTAGATTCTATAGTTGTAAAGGTATCTGATGATGTTGAGGTTTGAGGAGGCTCTGTTTGAGAAGGTTCAGTTTGTGGTGGTTCAGTTTGTGGTGGCTCTGTCAGAGGAGACTCAGTTAGTGGCAGTTCTGTTTGGGGCGGAACTTCTTGAGATGGTTCAGCTCCAACAATACGTATACCACCGTTTGTTACATTAAAACAATCATCAAGAAAATATATATCATCTTTATCATAAAAACACAAAGTAAAACCATCATAATTGTTTAGTATGTTTAATTCAAAATAATCGCCAATAATAACATCTTGTGGTAAATAAATTTTTATAAAACATATAGTACCATCTTGAGTGAGTATTCCATCTGGATAATGCTCGTTATTATACATATCTATAGTAAAAGAATCTATATTTTCTGCATGATATCTACGAGTTATCGTAGCATTACTTTCTAAAGGGATAGGGTCATTGTATTCAAGTCTATAATTTTTTTGGAGTGGAAAAAAAATAGCACTCATTCCCGGATTATTATAAAGCGAAATCCCAACCTTAACACACCTGTCCTCAGGTATATCATTAATATCAATCTCTACGGTATCAACAACAATATCAATACTATACTCCGCCGCATCAACATACTCAATGTTCTGCACAACCGGAAATAGTAATGTCGCTAGTGTTGTCATACACAAAGCTTTCTTAAAGCGCATACTCAAATATCTCCTTTGCATGTTTTACTTTTAACAAATAAACATTTTAATTATACACTATTTTTTTACAAATTTCAAGGTAATATTTATCAATTCACTTTAAATCTTAAAAGATTATAACATATTCATAGTTTTCCTGTGTTTCTATAGAAAAAAACATTTAAAATAACACCACAAAAACCAGAACCTTGAAATCTTACTATTTACATAATAATCTCTCAAGGTTCTTATTTATCTGAAAATTTTATAAATCTTATACAAGTTTGGTTTTATAGCTTTTGAAATTTCTCTATCTTACAACTATGCCCTTTGGTTTCATCATAACATATACCTGCAAGTAATATTTCTCCTGTATAATCCTGCAGTTTTTCGGTGTACTTCTTCTCTTTTATCTGATTTATTGCGGTTTCTGTTGCGTGATTATATTTTAATTCTACTACTATTGCCGGTAGTTCTGTTTGTTTGGGTAACGGAATAAATACTATATCTGCATAACCTTTTCCTGTTGCGTATTCACGATGCATTATATATTTGTTTCTTGCATAGTAGTAGGCTATGGTTATTACGCATGCAAGTGAATTTTCATCGTTGTATCTGAATATTGATGCGTTATCGTTGTGACAGTTTTCTATCATCTGTGCTACTTTTTCATTGTCCATGTCTAGTGTTGCTTTGAGAAGTTCCTCTGAGGCATTTATCGATCTCATCAGGTGTTCCCAGCCACCGTCTTCTATTGAGTTTATAAATTCCTGTCTTACTTCTCCGTTTGGTATCCACACTTCCCCGGTTCCCATTGAATTTATTTCTCCGTATGTCAGGTATCCAAGATGCACAAGAAGTGTAAGTACGTCATCGGCACTGTTTAATGTTGTCATGTCGTTTTGAAATTTTGCTGTATTTATTCTTACTTTTTCTCCAGCTATCATTGATGTTACTTTTTCTCTGAGTCCGTCAAAATCAAGGCGGATGTAGTCTTTTAATGCTTCATAGGTTTCGGTGGAAGTCCAGTAGTTTCTGAAGCTGTTTCTTAAAATAGACTCTACTACTGATTTAGGATTATATATCGAATATTTACCAATTTCATATCCATCATACCAGCTTTTCATTTTATCATAATCTTTTTGATGATCAGCACACAAAGAATTTACTTCATCTTCTGTAAATCCGGTAAATTCTTCAACAGGACTTGCATTTATCATGGATATCTCGGTAAACATATTTATTGCTGAATGTTCACCGTATTTTTTTATAGGCAGTATTCCGGTCATGTATGCCAATGCTACATAACTATGATCTTTTAAAAGATTTCTGAGAAAGTCAAGGTATACTGTCTGTGATTCCTTGTCGTGCTTGTGCTTGCGGAAAATACAGTCCCATTCGTCTATTATAAAAATGAAAGGGTTATTATGTTTTAAAAATACTTTATTAAGTACATTTCTTAATGTTAGACGTCTTGGGAGTATCACTTTTGGAAATTCTTCGGTTATTTCATCAATTATATCTGTTTCTATAAATTTCAACATTTCATCTATATTTTCTGATTCGCTAAGATAGTCTACCATATTTATATGAATAACATTGTATTTGTTCAGATGCTCACTAAATGACTCTGCTTTTGATATTTTATATTTTGAAAACATCTGCTCCGAGTCACATCCTCGACTGTAATATGCTGTAAGCATATCGGCAGCCATTGATTTTCCGAATCTGCGGGGACGGCTTACGCAGATGTATTTTTGTTTGGTTTGGAGTACTTTATTTGTGTGTTTGATAAGTTCTGTTTTATCTATATATATTTCTGAGTTTATTGCTTCTTTGAAATTTAAATTATCGGGGTTTAGTAGGATTCCCATGGTATGCCTCCTTTTATTTTGTACTATACTTGGGTTGTAGCTTTTGCAATTGAGATAAAGCACCTGATGATGTTATTTTTTCCACAACATTCACATTCCATAGCTTAACATTTTTCACTAATGAGCTTTGTTTTCTCAATAACACACTCATGCTTCTTTGTTTCCCTGTCATAATTTACTCCTACGAGAAGAATTTCTTTTCCATAATTACTAAGAATTCCGGCATATCTTTTTTCTTTTATCTGTTTTATTGCCGTATCTGCGCTCTGATTCCACTTGAGTTCTATTATCATCGCAGGCTTGTTTTCTGAATCTGCTCTTGGTATAAGGGCTATGTCTGCAAAGCCTTTGCCGGTGGGGAGTTCTCTTACAACTGTGTAATACGCAGGAGCTGTAAAGTATGCCATAGTTATTGCACAACTGAGGGAGTTTTCATCGTTATACTTTATGACAGACGTGTATGTTTCGTGCGAAAGTTCAAGGAGTTCTGCTACTTTCTCGGATTCGCCTCGTATTGTTGCCTTCAGTATTTTGTTGCATCGTGAAAGCGCATCTGCTATTTCACTCCAGCTTCCTGTTTCAAGTGCTGAGTGAAACGCTGTTGCTACTTCATAATTAGGAATAAACGCCTCACCCATATCAGCATCATATCCAAGATACCCAAGATGGATAAGTGCTGTCAGTGCGTCATCTGCCGAATTGATTACTGACAGATCATTCTGGAACTTCTCTGCATTAACGTCAACTCTTCCACCATCGAGCATTGTCATTACCGATTCTTTCAATCCATCGAAGTTAAGTGTTATAAACGTATTTATCGTTTTGAAGGCTGATGTATTTTTCCAGTATGATTCTAACTTATGGCATGACATCGCCATATACACTGAATTAGGGTTATACATGTGTTCTCCATTTATCAGATATCCGTCATACCATTCCTTTACCGAAGTTTCATTCATACTGTACTTTTTACAAAGCATCTCTACTTCTGATTCTGTAAATCCAAAGTATGGTGTAAATTCTTCTGAACTGAGCATTGTATACTCAAAAAAGTTATTAAGTGCTGATTCATCTTCTATTTTCTTAATCGGCAAAATTCCGGTTATATAACCAAGAGCAAGAAATGATTGTGATTCTTCACTTTTGAAAATTGAATGAAGGAACTGCAGGTATTCGTGAAC
>SVNW01000035.1 GCA_015066745.1 Ruminococcus sp.
TTTTTATTATATTGTTAGGCTAAAAATCATTCACCAACTTAACCGAAAATTTTAAAAAAATTTTTTGAAGAATTTTTTATGTACGAAATTGCATATTTACATTGCCTATGAAGGGCTGAATAGTAACCATTTCAATTATTTTTAAAGCAGTTATTTTGTTATTGCAAACTTATATGAAATATGTTAAAATACTAATTAGAAATTTTATTATGTATAAGGAAAAAAATATATGACTAGAAGTTACAATGTTATGATTGTTGAAGATGAAGTAATAACACGTGAACTATTAAAAAAAATACTCACTGATAATTTTTTTAAAGTAACTACTGCTCAAAACGGAAAACAAGCAATAAAAATAGCTAATGAAACACCTCCGGATATTATAATACTTGACCTCGGCCTTCCGGATATGGACGGTTTTAAAATAATACGTGAAATACGTGAATGGACCCAGATCCCGATAGTAGTTGTATCAGGTAACAATAAAGAACAGGACAAAGTTACAGCACTTGAACTTGGTGCAGACGATTATATAACCAAGCCTTTCGGATCTGCCGAACTTGTTGCAAGAATAAAAAATGCCATTAAACACTCCGCTGTACTTAAAGAAAAAAAGAACAGTGGAAAATATATTATACGTGATCTTACTGTAGATTTTATAAACAAACGTGTTTTTGTAAATGGATTTGATGCAATGCTGACTAAAAATGAATACCGAATAGTAGCATTACTTGCTGAAAATGCAGGACGTGTAATAACCTATGAACATATTATGAAAAACGTATGGGGCACAGACTTAGTCGGAGACAGCCGTCTTCGTGTAAATATGGCAAACATACGAAAAAAAATCGAAGAAGATACCACATTGCCCGAATATATAATAACCGAACCCGGCATCGGATATCGTATGAGAATATAAAAAAATGCTTTCCGTATTTTTTTGCGGAAAGCATTTTTATTATTAATTATTATTTTTTCTTTCTTGTTGGAGCAACTGTTTTCTTAGCTTTTTTATCTTCTTCCTGTTCAGTTACTTCATCATCATCTGATTCTTCATCTTCATCATTTTCAGTTTCTTCTTCGTCTTCTTCGTACTCATCGTCTTCATCATATTTACGACGACT
Source organism: Ruminococcus sp. (assembly GCA_015066745.1). Lineage (GTDB taxonomy): Bacteria > Bacillota > Clostridia > Oscillospirales > Ruminococcaceae > HUN007. The sequence goes on from SVNW01000035.1 coordinate 1,125, forward strand.
TTTTTTCTTAGGAGCCGGTGCTTTATTTTCATCAACTATTGCACGAACAAATGAATAACCAAAATAGATCACAAATAACAAAGCATCTATTATAACAACATAAAGAAGTGAATCCTTTATTGCGTTCTTTACAACGCTTGTTGAAGATACTGATGCAGGAACGAGAACATTATAACTCTTTGCATAGATAACATTTTCATAATATTCGTTTGCTGTAAGATTTACTTCTTCAAGAAGAATATTAAGTTTTTCGTTGATTATTGCAAGATCAGCTTCAACCTTTTCTCTCTTGCTGGCATCTGCTACAGGTGTGGTTGTAAGTCTTTCGATTCTCTTCTGGTAATAATCTATACGCTGAATAGTATTGGAAAGATCATTCTGAACACTGATTCTCTGATTGAAAAGTCTGTCATACTCAGCTGAGGCTTCCTGCGCTGTAGTATCTATGCTGTCATTTCCGTTACCGAAAATCATAACAGTATTTTTCTGATAAGTATTTATAGAGTCGACTACTGTAGCAAGAACTTCACGATGCACAACTTCCTGTCTCTGAAGAGCTTCTATTCTGTACTGATAGTATGTAAGAAGCTTTTCTCTGTCCTTAGTTACATTAAAGAAATCAATATATGATGCTAAAACATCAATATCTATATCCTGAAGTGTTGATATTGTCTTTGAAAGATCTGAGAATGTAAGACCTGTAACTGAAGAACGGAAACGTATTGTATCAGCATTTGCAAGGCCGTTTACATAACTCTTCAAAGAAGACATTGTATCTGTAAATACATCAAGTGCTTCTGCATAATCATAATCATTATAATCTATTGCAGTTATAGCACTTCCGAAAGCTTCATTATAACCATATTTGTCAAGGAAATATGAGTTATAGGCTTCTAACATACTGTTAAGCAACTGAGCTGCATCAGAACCTGAAAAATCACAATTTGAATAATTAAAGTACACCTTATACTGTGTAGGATAATATGACACATCAAGCATTGATTCAACAGCAGCAAGTGAACTTGAACCGCTCTCTGCTTCATAAATAGTTTTATATGCTGTTATTCTTTCAATAGCATCCTGTGGAATGATACCTTCGATCTTTATGTTTCTTCTCACCGGTTCAAGAAGTTCAAGAGGATATCCGCACTCTGTAAGTGCTTCTTCTATTACCTGAGGATTTTTAAGTGAGTTTACATCAAACTTATTTCCATTCGGATCCTTACCTTTTTCGATACCATCAAATGTAAAACTTACAAGTGACTGAACTTCTTTATGTTCTTCAGCATTTATAACACCAAGTCCCAGAATCGAAAGTATGGAAACAATAATAGTAACGGACAACCAGATAGCCAGATATTTTTTCAGTTTTGCCAGAATGGCGGTAATTGAAATAACTACTTCGTCCTTATCATCCTGATCGTTTTTTAATGTTACATTTAAGTAACGTTCTTCTTTACTTCCCATTTTTTCCTCCGTATTTCTATAATTTATTTCATGTGTATAACACATAAACTCCTGTAAAAACAGAACATTATCATTATATCACATAAAAATGAGAATGTAAAGAGAATTTGATATGTATTTTTTTGTAAACTATATAAACGTTTCAAGGTATGAATCTATCTCTTCATAAGGAAGAGGCTTTGAGAAAAGATACCCCTGTGAATATCTTATATGCATATCTATAATAGTCTGCTGTAATTCATAATTTTCAACATATTCTGCGACAAGTTCAGTTTTTAGTTTACTTGTCATATATACTATGGTTTCTGCTATTATTTTATGAATAGTACTGCTGTTTATGTTGCGGACTATCTCACCGTCTATTTTTATGTAGTCAGGTTCAAGTCGTGCCAGCTCTACAAGATTTGAATAGCCTGAACCAAAGTCATCTATGGCTATCTTTATTCCGTTTTCATTAAGTTTACCTACAAAATCAGATACCATTTCATAATCTTTAAGTTCTTCGGATTCAACTATCTCAAATATAAAGTTTTCAGGGTTTGGTATACGTCCTATCAGTTCGTAGATATTTCTTTTCATTTCTTCTGAGTTTATATCATACGCTGACATATTTACAGAAACTATTTCACGTCTGTTTGAAAACAGATTAAAAACTTTTGTAAGCATCTGCATAGACATCTGAGGATAAAGCTTGTAATCTTTTGCTATTTCAAGAAACTGCCCAGGAGAATACAATTCACCATTTCTGCCTATGATACGCATGAGTGCTTCAAACTTTGTTACCTTCTTTTCAACATTATCATATATAGGCTGAAAATATGGAACGACCCTGTTATTTTTTATAGCGTCACTTACTATCTCGACCCATTTCATCTCTTCTGAAATCTTAAATGAACTCTGAAGCGCTGATTTATAAACAGTATATCTCTGTCCATTCTTTTCGCCATTTATAAGTGTACTGCTTGCTTTTTCCATAAGCATATCATACTCGTCCATAACAACTGCAACATTATTAAGACAAGTGATTCCAAGAGATTCAACACAAAAGCTTCCACAGTCCAGATAAAATGTTCTGACGAGTTTCTGAAACTTCTTTCTGTCATAATAATCTCTTGCGGCAATTACTATTGTATTTTCATTGTATCTGTAAAAATTAAAATCAGACTCGCCAAAAAACGAACATATAAGGCGAAGATTTTCATTCATTATCTCTCGGTGAGCCTGTTCTCCGTAATAGCTTTTCAGAACATCACCTTTTTCAACAGACACCATGCATATTTTATTGAACTTATTATCACCGTTATCAAAAGCAAACTTTGCACTATTATAAAGTCCGCTCTGTTCATCCATAAAAATTCTGTTTATGGCTGCCTTTTCATGTTCCATTATCTGTGTACTCAGTATCTGATTTTTCTTCAGTATTGACTCACTCTGCATTTTCAGAACATAATTTATAAGCTCTCTGTTATCATCTATAAGACTTTCAAGATTATCAAAAGGAGTCTTATCAATTTCTATATATGACTTACTTTCAGAAATCGCAGTAAATGTACTTACCCCATTAAAATAACAGTTTTCACCATCTTTGAAACCTATCTGACCACGCAGAAAAGCTCCGCTTATATCAGTACGGTTAAATGGTGTAACCTCCCACTCAGAACAATTTTCCATATGTTTTCTTTTCATCATAGATGAATAAACAAATATCGTTTCTGCGTAGTTCTTTTCAATTTTTTCACACATTTCCCGACATTCAACAGCTGTTGTCATTGAACAGAGATACCCCATTCTGAATTTTGTATTTTCAGTTACTTTATTGTATAGTAATATCTTGTCATTACATGAAAGATGTTCAATGAAACAGTTTGAATTGCGATTATCCTGAAGAACCATAGAAAAACGTGATAAAACATCATTTATATTATCACTTTTTCCAAAGAAATTCCTTATCCAGTCAGCAGCATTTTCATTTTCAATTTTGCAAAGTTCATATCCGTTTACTTCTGTTACAGAATAAACATCACCTATCTCATCATGTCCTATAACAACATCACTGTAAACGCTCAGTTCATCACTTTCCGAACTTATAACAACACAAAGAACCGAATTTTCAGATACCTTATTTCCATAGAACACAAAAGGAAGACATGACTGTTCTTCTGATACAGCAGCAACACCGCCTACTACAATAGTTTTAGGTGATACTTTTTTCAGACTGTCAAGATTTTTTTGTATTTCACCAAAATTAGAATGAAATGCAAGTATCAAAGAAGTTTTATTATTTTTCAGATATCCTGATAATTTATCTATAACTGCATATTTATCATCATCATCATACTCATGATAAAATACATCAATATCAGATTTTTCAAACTCTGTAACCGATATTATACAGCCTTTTTCAATTACTTCGCCCTGACAAATAACAGCATAAGCACTTGTGCCTACAATATATGCCTTGGGAAATACAGACATAAGTTCTTCTATCACCGGAATTATAGTTTCCGATGTATGCTCAGATGTATGTACCCTGATAAGATACTTTTTATTTTCGTCAAGACAATTTAACCTGTAAAATGTCTCGAGTGACTCTTTGCTTGTGTACAATAAATTATACGTCTTCATAAAAACCCCCATATACTGTCTACAAATTATCTACTCTGTATCATTCTCGAAATACACATTCAAATCTGTAGCAAAATCTATACCATCAATCTTACCCTCATTTGTATACTGCCACATCTTAAAATCATACGGGTAATCCGGATGGTCCTTATACTCGGCAAGCCACAAATCATATTTTGAAATCATATCTATATTATATTTATCGTATCGAGAACGCAATAAATTAAGAGATGCATATATCATCGGCTTAAATCCCGCACTCTCTATTACTGAACAGAATTCCAACGCACATTCACTCAACACATCACTCGTAATAGAATCTGTTCTGGCAGGAGCTTCGGTAATAACCTCCCAGTCAAAAACTACAGGATAAGTAATGTTCTTATCCTTTATCCTGGTAAGAACATACTCCGCTTCTTCCCTTGCTTCAGACACACTGACAGCTTGAGAGAAAAAATATACACCGACTTCTATACCCGCATTAATTGCATTGCTCACATTCACTTCAAAAAATTCATCAGTATGCAAATTTCCTGTTTCATAACCTCTGTACCCTAGTCTTATAATGGCAAAATCAATACCCGCTGACTTTACTTTTTGCCAGTCGATTTCCTTCTGAGCATATGAAACATCAATTCCCAACTTTGATTTTTGTAATCCACTATTATCATAATAATATTTAAATCCGTATTTGTCAACTATATTTTTAAAATCATATGTATGAAAAGGTGCATTTGTATTGTATTCATCAACTTCTTCTACTTCTGATTCGATCTCCCGTATCACATTTACAGGTCGGCTGGCTGATACCAAAACATTTATTATAATAATTACTGCTGATATAAAAGCTACCAAAAATAAAATTATAGAACATAAAACTATTTTTTGTTTTATGGTAAGCCGTCTTAAAAAATTTATTATTTTAATCATTAATTCCTCTTAATATAATATTATCGTTTTCTAATATATCACGTTTAGCACGGACATTATCAAAAACATTTATTTTCCCATCTCCGTTTATATCACCCAATTCTCCGAAAGAAATATCTTTTACTTTATTAAGAATATATTTCTTTATATTATAATTATCTTCCCTGTCTATAACACCATTCAGGTTTATATCGCCTCTCTGGGGATTTACAAGTACTGAAAAATCAATCGAGATATCCTGATAGTTTATAGTAATAATACTTACACCGGGAAGATTTGTATTTCCACTGCATCCATAATCCTCAACAAGTTTCTCTGTACCATCACTATAACTTGCAACCACCTGCATACCATTACTTGTAAATAATTCTCCTGCGGTATATGTTATTTTATCGGGTAATTTATGTATTCTTAATCCTGTAAGCTTTAATTCGGTTGTATATACCTTTGAGGCATAATTAAGAACACACCAGCCGTCAATGCCGTTATATTCTGTTCTTCCCCATATATATCCGTCACTGTCTTTCTGTTCATATACAGTAATTAATGCATTATAAGGAACAACTGTAAGTGCCTGTGACGATGTACCATAGTTCAGACGCAGATTTACACCGTTTTCTGAAACTATTCTCCATTTTTCAAATTTTTCTTCATCAGGGATAACAGTAGTTTCAAGATTTCCTCTGATTCGTTCGGCATAGTCAAGAACGCACCAGCCATCATATCCGTTATATGAAAGACGTCCCCATGAAAAGCCTTCTTTATCAACTCTTTCAGAAATATTTATTATTGCATTGTATGGGATAACAGTCAATATATCTGACGTTGTACCATGATCTTTTCGCAGTCTTATACCTGTAGACGAAGTTACTCGCCACTGTTCTCCGCTGAAACTATCCACAACACCATCACTATCTGATAAAAAAAGATCAGCTTCTCTCTCTCTGCGTCGGAGAAGTCCTGGCAATACTTGTCCTCCGGCCTTGCACCACAGCTTGAAAGCGTCTTTGATCTGGGTATCTGTGTAATTGTGAATGCCATTTATAAGATATGTTCTTATAGTTACTGTATCACTGCTTACCCACACATTTCCAAGATTATATGTAAAACTTACAAGAGCGTCATACTGATTTTGATTAACTGTTATATTATATTTGTTAAGAAAATTCTGAACATACTTTTCATATGTAACAACTACATCACGTAAAAGTCTGTCTGCTTCAGCTTCTGTTATGCCATTTGGATATGCATCTTTATCCACGCCTGTTCCATATCCTATAGACCATTGGCTGTAATCCCATTTTGCATACTGAATAAATCCTTCAAATTCTTTTATAAGAGAAATACCATTTTCACTTATACGAGTATGAAAAGCAGCTGTTACCACTGACTGTACAGGACAAAAGTACTGATATGACAAAGCTGAAGTTGCCATAATAAATGCTGTTAAACCTGCTGAAAATCTTTTCACTTTACTTCTCATTATCGCTCTCCTTGATTTCATTAATGTAATATCTGCAGATATCATTTAATGTACATACTTCACAAAGTGGCTTTTTGGCTTTGCATACTTCTCTTCCAAAAAAAACTAATCTATGACAAAAATCTGAACCTTCGTCCGGTGGTATCAGTTTTACAAGATCTTTTTCAACCTTATGCGGATCACTGTTATCTGTAAGACCAAATCTTCCTGAAATTCTTATACAGTGCGTATCTGTAACTATTGCGGGTTTTCCGTATATATCTCCAAGTATAAGATTTGCTGTTTTTCTTCCTACTCCGGGAAGGGTAAGCAAATCGTCCATATTATCAGGTACAGTTCCGTTAAACTTATCAATGAGCATTTCACATATTTCTTTTATATTAGCGGCTTTAGTTCTGTAAAAACCGCAAGGTCTTACTATACTTTCAAGTTCTTCAATATCAGCATTTGCAAAATCACGTATAGATGTATACTTTTTAAAAAGCACTTCTGTCACAATATTAACACGTGCATCTGTACACTGAGCAGACAATCTTGTAGCTATAAGCAATTCATATGGCTTATTATATTTAAGTGAACATTCTGCAAAAGGATATATTTTTTTCAGTTCACTGCATATTCTGAGTGCTTTTTCTTTTTTGTTCATAATAATCATGCGCCTCCATTAAAACTATCATATCCTGCGGATAATTAAGTTTTCTGATTGCTTCTTCATATGTAAGACTCCAGCTTGCTACTATCTCATTTTCAGAAAGTTTAGGTATTTGTCCGGTATACTCCGCTACAAAATACACTGCTCTCTTTTTTACCCCGCTGTGCGTATTGTATACATACTCACTACTGAATTTTTCTGAAATTTCTACTGATATACCTGTCTCTTCGAGAACTTCCCTTACAGCAGTTTCTTTATCAGTTTCTCCAAATTCTATATGACCTTTTGGAAAGCCGATGTGATTGCTGAATTTATTTTCAATAAGCAAATAACGCTTTTTTCCGTCTTCTACTTTAAACAACACTATACCACATGACTTCTCCATGTAAAACTCATAATCAGAATCATACTGCTTTTCATAAAAACTAAGACATTCTCTTATCTGAGGCTCATAAAAATACTTGCCATAAGGTGCGGCAACAAGCAATAAAGCATTTGTATCACGTCTTCTTATAGTCGCAAGTATTATTCCCTCAAAAGTATCAGAAGTATTTTCAGCACCTATGATGTATACTGTATGTCTTTTTTCGACTTTTACATTTTCAGCTGAAAGATAACCTATGTTTACGTTATATGTAGTATTTTTGTGTCTTATATTTCTTGAGCCGAGGTATCTGTTTATAGTTATATCAGCTTTTCTTCCAAGCAAAGAGTTTCTGTTTGGTTTAAGTTGTATACTCACACCACGCATATCCTTTCAAAAATCATTTATACATATACCTATTTTATCATATATTAATCTTTTTAGCAATGATTTTTATAAAAAAAACGCTTTACAGCGTATAAACTGTAAAGCGTTTTTGATATATGTCATAATATATATCGATTATTTATTGATTTTTCTCTTTACATAAGTTGTGTGGAGAATTTCATGAGCCTTATGGCTGCCCGGTTCGCCAAGGAATTCAGCGTAGAGCTTCTTAACAGATTCATTCTTGTGTGACATTCTAACTTCAGAAGCAGCATCCTGTGAGTAGAGAGCCTTAGCTCTTTCTGCTCTGAGATCTGTAAAGTTTCTTACGCTTGCAGGCTGCTGAGGCTGACCGCCACCGTTTACGCAACCGCCAGGGCATCCCATGATTTCGATGAAGTGATAATCAGCTTCGCCATTCTTAACCTTTGTAAGAAGTTCTCTTGCATTTGAAAGACCGCTTGCTACTGCAACCTTAACAGTCATACCAGCAACATCATATGAAGCTTCCTTGATACCTTCAACGCCACGAACATCTGTAAATTCAACAGAAGCAGGATCAGCATTTGTAAGTGTAGCAACTGCTGTTCTGAGAGCAGCTTCCATAACACCGCCTGTAGCACCGAAGATAACAGCGGCACCTGTTGACTCACCAAGCGGATCATCAAACTTACCGTCTTCGAGTGAAGCAAACTTGATACCTGCACGGTTGATCATTCTTGCAAGTTCTCTTGTTGTGATAGCGATATCAACATCAGGAACACCTGCTGCATTCTGATCGTCACGGCCGATCTCAAATTTCTTAGCTGTACATGGCATTACACTTACCATTACGATATCCTTAGGATCGATACCCATCTTTTCAGCATAATATGTCTTAGCTATAGCACCGAACATCTGCTGTGGTGACTTACAGCTTGAAAGATTTTCTGTCATATCAGGGAAATAGTGTTCACAGTACTTGATCCAACCAGGTGAACATGATGTGATAAGTGGAAGTTTTCCGCCATTCTTAACTCTGTCGAGGAATTCGTGAGCTTCTTCCATGATTGTAAGGTCAGCTGCAAAGTTTGTATCAAATACCTTAGCAAAACCAAGTTTTCTAAGTGCAGTAACCATCTTGCCTTCAACGTTTGTACCGATTTCAAAACCAAACTCTTCACCAAGAGCTGCTCTTACTGCAGGAGCTGTCTGAACGATAACATGCTTTGAAGTGTCAGCGAGAGCCTTGAATACTTCTGTTGTATTATCCTTTTCAGAAATAGCGCCTGTAGGACATACAGCGATACACTGTCCGCATGATACACAGCTTGTATCACCAAGACCCATTTCAAATGCACTGCAGATCTCTGTCTTAAAGCCTCTCTGGTTAGCGCCGATAACGCCGATACCCTGTACCTTATCACACACTGCTACGCAACGACGGCAAAGGATACACTTGCTGTTGTCACGATACATATGAGCTGCACTGTCATCTATAGTATGAGCGATCTTTTCTCCGTCAAAGTATCCTTCATCTTCAACATTGAGATCTCTTGCAAGTTTCTGAAGTTCACAGTTGCCGCTTCTTACGCATGACAAACATTTTCTGTCATGTGCTGAAAGAAGGAGCTGTACTGTTTTCTTTCTTGATTCAAGAACCTTAGGGCTGTTTGTGAATACTTCCATACCCTCATTTACAGGATATACACATGAAGCAACAAGGCTTCTTGCGCCCTTTACTTCAACTACGCACACACGACAGGCACCTATTTCATTTATATCCTTTAAAAAGCAGAGAGTAGGAATGTCGATATTTGCGATACGAGCAGCTTCAAGTATTGTTGAACCTGCCGGTGCAGAAACGTCTACACCGTTAATTTTTAAATTAATATTTTCCATCTACGGTTTCCTCCACTATTTCTTGATTATTGCGCCGAATTTACATTTTTCGATACAAGCGCCACACTTGAGACACTTATCCTTGTCAATAACATGTGGTGTCTTAACAGCACCGCTGATAGCACCTGCAGGACAAACTCTTGCACAAGCTGTACAACCCTTACACTTGTCAGCAACGATCTCAAAGCTGAGGAGATCCTTACAAACGCCTGCAGGACATTTTTTGTCAACTACGTGAGCAACATATTCGTCTCTGAAATAACGGAGAGTTGAAAGTACCGGGTTCGGAGCTGTCTGTCCGAGACCACAGAGAGAGTTTTCCTTTATATAGTAACAAAGTTCTTCGAGCTTGTCGATATCTTCGAGTGTACCCTGTCCCTTTGTAATCTTGTCGAGTATTTCGTAAAGACGCTTTGTACCAACACGACATGGTGTACACTTACCGCATGATTCATCAACAGTAAATTCGAGGAAGAACTTAGCGATATCAACCATACAGTTGTCTTCATCCATAACGATAAGTCCGCCTGAACCCATCATTGAACCGATACCGATAAGGTTATCGTAGTCGATCGGAATATCGAAGTGTTCAGCAGGGATACAACCGCCTGAAGGACCACCTGTCTGAGCAGCCTTGAACTTCTTACCGTTTGGTATACCGCCACCTATTTCTTCAACAACTTCACGAAGTGTTGTACCCATAGGAATTTCAACAAGACCTGTATTCTTTATCTTACCGCCGAGAGCAAATACCTTTGTACCCTTGGATTTTTCTGTACCCATGCTTGAGAACCATTCAGGACCGTTAAGAATGATCTGTGGAATGTTAGCATATGTTTCAACGTTATTAAGAACTGTAGGCTTGCCAAAGAGACCTTTTTCTGCAGGGAACGGAGGACGTGGACGTGGTTCACCTCTGTTACCCTCGATAGAAGTCATGAGAGCTGTTTCTTCACCACATACGAACGCACCGGCACCAAGTCTGAGACCCATATCAAATGAGAAGCCTGTTCCGAATATATCATTACCAAGAAGTCCGTATTCACGAGCCTGCTTGATTGCGATTTCAAGTCTTTCAACTGCGATAGGGTATTCTGCACGAACATAAACATAACCCTGATTTGCACCGATAGCATAACCTGCGATAGCCATAGCTTCGATAAGAACGTGTGGGTCACCTTCAAGGATAGATCTGTCCATGAATGCACCCGGGTCACCTTCGTCAGCGTTACAGCAAACGTATTTCTGGCCTTCTTTTACAAGGTTCTTTGCAAGTTTCCACTTGAGACCTGTAGGGAAGCCACCGCCGCCTCTTCCACGGAGACCACTGTCGAGAAGTGTCTGGATAACATCATCCTGTGACATTTCTGTAAGAACCTTACCAAGAGCTTCGTAACCGCCTCTTCCGATGTATTCTTCAATGTTTTCAGGATTGATAACACCACAGTTTCTGAGTGCTACACGATGCTGTTTCTTGTAGAAGTTAGTATCATTGAGTGATTTTACTTCATCTTCTGCAACTGTTTCATTGTAAAGAAGACGTGTTACTACTCTACCTTTGAGGAGGTGTTCTTCAACGATTTCAGGAATATCTTCAACCTTAACCATTGAATAAAAGCTTCCTTCAGGATATACTATCATGATTGGTCCGAGAGCACAAAGACCGAAACAACCTGTCTTTACAACCTTTACTTCATCTACAAGACCATTCTTTTCTATTTCGGATACAAGAGCCTTTTCTATTTCACCACTGCCTGATGATGTACAACCTGTACCACCACAAATTAAAACGTGAGAACGATACATAATTCAATTCCTTTCAGCTCTGTCTTTTATCAGAGCGTTTTATAATGTATTATAACTTAACAAGATAATCTGTTACAATCTGACCACGTACAAGGTGCTGGTCAATTACTTCTGCAGCCTTTTCAGCTGTCATATTTCCGTAAGTAACCTTTTCCTTACCTGGTTCCATTATTTCAACAATTGGTTCATACTGACAAAGTCCTATACAACCTGTCTGTGTTACCTTTACATTAAGATTTTTCTCAGCAACACCGTTTGCAAATGCAGAAAGTACAGGTCTTGCACCGGCAGCAATACCGCAAGTTGCCATACCTACAACTACTCTTGTAGCACCTTCAGATTCAACACGAACGTCTACCTGACTCTGCATCTTAGCTTTTATAGCTCTTAATTCTTCAAGTGATTTCATTTTTTACTTCCTCCTTATAAGTTTATAGGACGCTGAAAATCTGTTCACAGTACTATATTTGCACCGTCAACTTCAGCTTTGTTTTCTCTTAGATAATCTTCAATAAATCCGGAAACTTCGGGAGTATCAAAAGGGACATCTCCCAATATATCACGCAATTGCCTCGTATCGACCTGAAAGCTCTTATCATCGACCTGATATCTGTATATAAAGTTTATATGCTGATTCATAGTTATAAGTGAATGTATTGTTGATGAAATATCGCCAAGAGGCATTCTGTCAATATGCGAAAGTACAAAAACAGCAGTAACTGTCGTTCCCTTCCCGACTTCCGAACATATTTCAAAAGATCCGCCTGTATCTTCTGCCGCCTGTTTATAAAACGGTATTCCAAGTCCAACTTTTCGTGTGGTTCTTGTAGTAAAAAACGGATCTGTAACCGATTCAAGCTGTTCTTTGCTCATTCCACAGCCGTCATCTTCGATACTTACAACAAGTTTATCATCCTTACTGTCTACAGTTACCGAAATAGTAATCAATCCGGCATCTGCACGCACAGAATTCTGTGCTACATCAAGGATGTTCAACGAGATTTCCGTCATCATTTTTATTTATCAGTCGTTGTACTTTGCGATAATATCCTTGACATCATCAACTGTAAGACGACCATAAACGTCATCATTTACAGTAAGTACAGGAGCAAGACCACATGCACCTATACAACGGCAAGCTTCGAGTGAGAACTTTCCGTCAGGTGTGCATTCGCCACCCTTGATTCCGAGAACTTCTTCGAGTTTGTTAAAAATATCACCCGAACCCTTAACATAGCATGCTGTACCAAGACAGACAGAAATTCTATATTTTCCCTTAGGGAAAAGAGAGAACTGTGAATAGAAAGTAGCAACACCATAAACTTTTTCAAGCGGGATATTCATCTCATCAGATATAATAGTCTGCACTTCGATAGGAAGGTAACCATAGATATCCTGTGCTTTCTGGAGTATCGGCATCAATGCACCGTTTTCATCCTTCTTTTCTGCAATTACTTTCAAGAGTTCCGCTTTCTGCTCTTCAGTACCGTTGAAAGGAACTGTTGTTTTTGTTTCTGAACTCATCAATTGAACCTCCTTGATTTTTTCTTTACCGAGCTTTTATTCTCTGTAACAAGCTTAGTCAATTTTTTCACAGATTTTCACAAAATAAAAACCCTGTGAAATAATCTTAGGTATTTAGCACGCATTTTATCGAATACGCACTTATACTATAAGATTATATCATACTTTCGTACAAAAATCCATTCAAAAAAATCACTAACACTATATATTTTTTTTGTTTAATATATACAAAGAAACCGAAACAGTTTTGAAAGAACTATTTCGGTTTTATGTCTTATAATTTCTTAAATGTTTTTATCTGTCTGCACAATCAGCTAATATAATTGTTTCAGATATCCACTCCGTTTGCCATAAGCAATTCTCTGGCAGTATCAACAGAATCCACTCCGGTTTTGTTTTTTACCGGTGCAAATTCTTTATTTCTCTCCACTTCATAAGCAAGACAATTTTTCTGTAACTTTACCATGTCAAGAGCAAGAGTTTCATATTTATATGCATTAGGTTCATCAGGAAATACCATTACTCCGTTTTCATCAATGCACTGTATCTTTTTGAACGCCTTATGCAGAGGCAGTCTGGCATCAATTATACTGTTTAAGTTCTTTATCTTAAATAAATAATTAAGAATAACACCGTAGTTATATGACAGTGTGCCGTCCGGTTCTCTTCTTTCTATCATCTCAGGAGTCATTTCATAGTATTCAACTATTGATGGCTTTCCATCTTCAAGACACATAACTCCTACTCTTTCCTGCGGATCAGCTTTTGCAACTACTTTTGCACCTGATTCCATATCAGAATCAATAACCGCTCCTATAAAGCATGGATCTGCTATTCTCTGCAGTACATTATCAACTGCAAAAACATTAAGCCATTCGATTTTATTATCTTTTAAGATCTTGAGAACTCCGGACCTTACAAGTGAAGCATACCAGCCACCGTTTCCGTTTGGTGCAGTTGAAACCACACCTTTATCAGCAAGCATGAGCTTTCCGTTAGTGTCAACTGTAGGAAGCTGTTCCTGAACAAAGAATATAACATTATCACTGCTATATCCAAAGTAATTATGTTTTTCAAGAAACTCTCTCGTATCCCTGTCGTTCTGTTCACTGGTCATTATAAACAACGGTATCCATGCACCTGTCTGTTTTACAACATCAAGCAGATTATTTATAAGGCACTCAAATATATAAAGGTTTTTATTTACGCCTATGTCAAACATACCTTTTGGTTTATCAAAACCAAGACGGCTTCCCTGTCCGCCTGCAAGCAGAACAGCACCGACCTTTCCTTCCTTTATAGCCTGAACCCCGATATCTGTATAACGCTTTTTATTTTCATCGATTTCTTTTAAAGTCATTGCATATAAAGGTTCTATATGTCCTCTTTTCTCTTCTGTACCTACCTCATCCAGTACCGAAAAATCAAGATTTTCAATCTGATTTATAAGCTTATTCTGCTGTACTTCACTAAGCTCTTTGATATATTTGAGCAGATGTGTCTGATCGAGCATGGAAAGCTTTTCGGAAATTACATTTTTCACAATGATCACCCATTTTCTGTTTTTTATTATAATCTCAATAAAGTATTATTGAAAATACTGTATTACGTAAAAAGAAACTCCTTTTCACACATACTCCCTAAACCATAAATACGACATTATTTACGGTTATTTATCTTTCAATTATACTCTACCGGACGTTAAAAGTCAAGTCAAAACAAAATTTATTATATAGGATTTATTTTTAAGTTTATATCGAATACCCTCTCAGTATATCTGCAAGCTCTGTAATTTCCTTATCTGTCAGGTCAGTAAGATAATCAAGAACCATCATAATTCTCAGGTATAATTTTTCATTTTCATCTTTATCACATGAGGTTTCTTTATAAACTTTTTTGTATTTATGATGAATAACGTCTATCAGCATCATAGAATCATCATCCATTTTTTCTTCTGTGTCATAATAGATTACTGCTTTCACAAATGATTCCAGAAGGTAATTATAGACCTTTATCACTTTGACATTCATCATATGAAGTCTGCCGGACAATTCTGTGATTTTTTTCTCTACATTATCAAAACCCAGCCTGAATGTTCTGCACCATGAATCTGATATCAGATCATCAGCGTATTTTCCGGTCATTATCTCCCTGTAATTTTTCACAAACGACTTTGCTACCATATCGCACATTACACTTTTTACATATATAATCCACTTTCTTATTGCATCAGGATCATCTATATCTTTACTGAAAACATGTCCGGTAGCTACTTCTTCAAAATATTTTACTGAAGAAGCAAATTCTTCATATTCATCATTTTCCGTATCTTCATAAAAATTTTCTGTACACCTGAGAACATTTATCATATCTCTGCATGTTATTAGTTTATAATATACGGCATCTTCGAAAAAAGAAGTAACTGACACTATATAAAATGCTGCATTCACAATATATGATAAAGGATGATGATGATATTTTATTTTAAGTTCCTGAGATATTTTTTCCATAATATCAATTTCAGAATAGCAACACCCAGGTATAGATTTATCACTTCGAATTTCAGAAACAGGAGCTAAAATATAATCGGGAAACAATAAATCACTATCATTATATCGTTTAACATATCTGTATGTATGTGCAATACTGCTGTAATGAATAAAATCATCTTTCATATGCTCATTCATATGTGATAAAACCGGTTTATCTTTAAAATATATTTTTTTTAATCCAGATGAAAACCATCTTCTTATCGCATATTCACCGATAACTCCAAAAGGAGGCAAACCGCAGGCAGCTATAAGAGATGACGAAGCAGCTATATCACCTGCGTTTATTTTCCCGAGAAAATCAGATTCATTTTTCAGTGTTTCAGAAGAATATGCAATTATACGATTCATTATATTACGTGATAGTTCTGATGTATCTATACAAAAATTATACTGAGTCCTTGTGAAATAATCATTTTCAGGTGTAAATATAAACGATTTTTTCTGAGTCTTTCTTACTAGCTGGCTCATTAAAATCTTGCTTAAATCATCAAAATTTTCTCTTTTTACAGCAGTATCAAATAATATAGACCACTTCATCAATTATCTGCTCCTTTAAAAAATAATATTCGTGACAGATTTGATTATACCACATATACAACTGAATGTCCACATAAAAACAACACATACAAGATACTGTCAGATATCTCATATGTGTTGTAGGTTAGGTTATTTCATATGCACTTTTTTCTCAGCCTGTGAAAAAGCACTTCTCAGTTCCTCTATCATTGGAATTAACGGCTTTATTACTTCTGTACGTTTTCTTATATTCGCTTTTACAAGCGTTCTTATAAAATAATCGTACAATAGATGAAGGTTTGTGGATATTTCATACTTATAATCAAGAATACCATCAAGATAATGTATGATGCGCTGTGTCTTCTTTATGAGTTTTTCAGCCTCATCATTATTCTTTTCTTCTTCAATATAATAAATAGCCTTATTCAGTGACTTGATACATTCCTCATAGAGAACCAATATAAGTTCTCCGGGTGTCATTGTCATGATAGATTGTTCTTTGTACTGTTTATATGGGTTTGAAGCAGCCATATTGACTTCTCCTTTCGGTTTTTATTTTATTTCAAGGAGTATCACATGCCACCCATAAGCATTGATGAAAGCCATGTCGCTGTGGAATTCATACTTGAAAGAGCTGTTTCCATTGCGTTGAACTGCTTCCAGTATCTTTCCTTCTTAGTTTCATACTGCTCTTTGAGTTTCTCAATTTTCTCCTTGATAGTATCTATCCTGTCTGTGATAGTATTTTCTTTTTCAGTTGCCTTTCCTTTAACACCGGCAAGAGTTACAAGAGAACCAGGTGAACCTGATGATGTATTGGCTGCTCTCTTACAAGCGCCCTCAAGACGTGATGCTACGCCATTTTTACCTGTAAATACTGATGCGACAGACTGCATATCGTTTTCAAGTGTTTCAGTGAGCTTGTCCTTATCAATAGTAAGTTTTCCGTAATCCTTCCATTCCTTACTTGATTCAATTCCTATATCTGAAAGCATCGGAACTCCTTCAACCTTAGAATAAAGAACAGCTCTCATTTCCTGAAGGAACTTTGAAATATCAGAATCCTTACTCAAAAGACCTGTTTTTGATTTTTCAGTCCATTTTTCTATTTCTTTATCAGTCATCTCATCTTCCTGAGCATCAGTAAGAGGAGCATACTCTTTGTATTCAGCTTCTGCATGGATTCTCTTGTTAAGGTCTTCTATAAGAGCATTATAATCTTCAACAAAAGAAACTATCGCATCAAGTGCCTTATCGGTATCTACTGAAGTATCTATGGTCACTTCACCGTTTGTAGGTTCTCTGAGTGTAAGATTTACACCGTTATATGTTATATCATTACTTGAATAGCTGACTTCCTCGCCATCAATTTCAAGTAATGCATCATCACCTACAGCAGATAATTCATTACTTCCAAACATTTTTGTTATTAATCCGCCGGAAACGTCTTTTAAGTTAAGTGATGTATCCTTACCGGTTTCATCTGACTTTATAGTAAATTTATCATTTAAAGAGTTGAAAGTCAATGTAACACCTGCACGGCTGTCATTTACTTCAGCCATAATATCGGCAAGAGATGTTGAACCTTTAAATGAAAAGTCAACATTATTTATTGTAAATTTAATATCATCATCGTCAGACATACCATAAAGTTCAGAAACCTTCTTTGATGTATCAATAAAATTAGATGTTGCATTTTTTTCTATTCCGAAATAATTAAGTATCTCGTCACTTCCTGAAACAGAAATTGATTTTCCTGTTCCGGCTGTAAAGTTTCCGTTATCATCAAGTTTAAGTCCGGAACCAAATGCATTGTATAGTTTATCTTTAAGACTATCTAATGTATCTGTATCAGTTATATTTATCCCCTTAGCAACACCATTATATGTAATATTAAGTGTACCTTTAGAATTGATTTCCGGTGCTTCAACTTCCATAACAGATGTTTCGGTAGCTTTAGTCTCTTCTTTTAATCCAAGCTTCGCCAAATCAGCTTCAGTACCATTTATAGTTATATCTTTACCTTTAGTACTTACAATCTTAAGTGTACCTGAACTTACAGAAGCAACTACTCCTGAATCTTCTCCCATTGCAGTATTTATCTTTTCTGCAATAGTTTCAAGCGTATCATCATCAGCAAGAGCAATTTCTTTATCTCCTACTGTAAACTTATTTGTTGCAACTGACATTTCTTTTTGTGCTTCAATCTTTCCATCAACAGATGTCGCACTTTCTTCAAGTCCGACTGAAGCAAGACCTGCTTTCGTACCGGATATGCTTAACTTTTCATCTCCTGATACATTAAATGAAAGCACGCCTTCTGAGTCACTCAATGTAACTTCACCATCAAGCTCAGAACCGCCAATAGCATTATTAATGGCACTCTTTATATCTGTTTCGCCTGCCAGATCAATTTTTAATTCTTTATCACCAAGCTTTAGTGTTATTGAATTTTCCTTTTCAAAAGCACCAGTTGTGACAACACCTGTTTTTTCTATATTACTATTAGAACCATCAACAGAAAAATCAACGTTTTCGCCTGAACCGGAATAAACGATTTTTCCGTCCTTAACAGAAGCACTTATAGTTACAGATGCTCCTTCTACTTTGTTATAACGTGCTATTCCTGAATTTATCCTATCAACGATATCTTCATTTGAAGTAGCACCACTTATATCAACTTCAATATTTTTTCCTTCTCCAAAACCAATATTGATAAATTTTGCTCTTGACATAGAACCTGTCATAAACTCAGAACTATTCTTTATAGCAACACTCATATTCTTACTTGCATTTTCGGAGGAAGTTATCTTGGCTGCTGAAGCCAATTTACTAACATTTACTGTAAAACTTCCGTTTACTGAATTTGTTGTAGAAGTAGCTTTAATTGCTGACGAACTACTTTCAGTGTTTGATGTTTTGAAAGTCGATGAAAGCATAATCGACTTATCCCCTGTAGTAGAAAGATATTTTTCTCTGAAATCATTTATCTTATCTATTACTTCTCTGTACTCTTCCTGTTTCCATTCATAAATCTGCTTTTCCTGTTCTTGCTTGTCTATTTTTTTCTGAACATCTGAAAGCAAAGCCTGAACCAGTCCTTCAGTATCCATACCGGACGCCATACCGGATATACCTTTGTTACTGTAAGATGCAGATGTGTATGAATTATCAGTTGAATTTACATTCATAAAATCACCCCTAAATAATAGTTGTATATCATCAATCCATTACTATATTTATCGTCATTTTCATCATTTTTTAAATAGTTTTTCGTTTTTTTTATATACTTCTACTCTTTCGTGAAAAATGATAATTGTTAAGATCATTGTTGACAGCCGCATAATATTTTGAAGCATGTGCACTCTGGCTTCCGTTATTATCTTTTATTTCCTGAAGAGTTTTTTCCTTTTGTCTTGTGAGCCTGTCAGATACTCTTGGAATAAGATTTACTATTCTGTATGCAACTGCATTTATTTCCTGCCCCGCCTCATATACATTACAAAAATCATCATCTATCTCTTTTCTGTCACAAACTGCCTTTACAGCTTTTCTGAGATTTCCGGTTTCATCTTCATCGCATATCTTGTATACTTCCTCAAACAACTCATCTGTATAATTTCTGTATTCGTTTATTTTCTCAACTGACAAAGCTATATCATCCGGCTGGCATACATACAGATTATTTATTTCTATTTCAAGTTCCCTCATTATATCTTCTATTTCAAAAAGATAGTCGCACACGATTTGTATATTATCCTTATTCTCCATATTAAAATCCCTCCGTTGTTTTATTATTTTTCTCTTAAATAACTAAATATAAAACTTTAAATCCCTTTATCATCTCGTCAAAGATATATATTTTTTTGTAAAAATATATTTATCTTTCCGAGTTTTTGTGTTATAATATTAGATAAGATAATTTGGGGGTGTAAAAATTGTTTCCATTAAAGTGTAAAGCAATACTAAAAACAATTAATAATGATATACTTGAAATAGGTCATGCGACATATTCGTCACAAAATAAATCCATAGATTTTATAGCTCCGTTTGTACCGATACTTCAGATGGATACTGAAGTAAAAGTAATTTGCAGTGAGAACGATATAACAACTCATATATTTACAGGAAAAGTTTATCTGTCATCTGAAAAACTTCTCCGTGTAGTTTCATTAAACTGCGTATTTATAAAAGGCGCAGAAAAATTACTTGCCGCTCACTCGCCTTTTGAAGCCCAGGTTCTGTTACCTGCTTTCAAACACAAACTGATATTCAACAAACTTATGTACAAATGGCACACTTGCAATATACGTGCTATATCTATCCGAGGTCTTGCAATAGAATGTCCTGAAATATTATCCGATTTTGAAGAAAAAATCACTGTACGTATCTCAGAACCTGTATTTTCAAAACCTACCGAAATACATCTTCATACAGGTCAGAAAGGTCTTATGTTCGGAAATCATACAAAGTACAAATACAAATTAGGAAAGCTCAGTAAACGGGCTGAAACTGAGCTTTTAAATTTCATACGTCAATTCAACCTTTCTTTGCTCGGAAACATTGATATAATTGATGAAAAAACGATTTATTAACTTATTTTTTTATAATATTAAGCTTACTCTTAAAGGCATCAGGCGATATAGCGGCTGATGCTTTTTTATTGCTTTCCATAGTATGTCTAAGTTCACTTCTGAGTACAGTCACATCTTTTGGTGCGTTTATACCGATTTTCACCTTATCTCCGCTTACTTCTACAATTTTTATCTCTATATCATCATTTATACATAGTGTTTCTCCTACTTTTCTTGATAATATAAGCATATCAGAATCACTCCTTTATATTTTCAAAAATCTTGTATTTTATCTCAAGTTCATCATCAGATATAAACTGTGCAGCTCTTCTTTCATCGAGATTAATGATAACAGGACTTTTAAGATTTACTGTAGAATCTTTGAAATCATCTGTAACAACCATAATAAGCCACATTTCATATGTACCTTTTCCTATTACTCCGGAAATATCTTCTGAAAAAACAGGATCATATTCAATAGAAAGTATGCTTGGATTTGCCATTACAAAGCATAGTCCGCCATCATCTACAGACTGAAGCCATATAAACTCTCCGTTCAAAGAATCATCCATCATAAAAACATATCTCTTATTTTCCTCAAATCCGTATATCGGCTGGTCAAATGTTATTATATCATTTTCCTGTACTTCTATCTCTCCAAAATTAACTGTATTAATCTTCATAAATAACCTCCACTATATCTAAAAAAATCCCTAATTTAAATAATAAGGGGTGTGAATACACACCCCTGTATATCAGTTTCATGTCCATAAATTTTTTAAGTGTTTTCTTCTTCCTCGTAGTCAGGTGCAGAACTCTTTGGGAAATAATTAAATCCACCCAGATATTCAATCTTTACATCTGCAAATTCTTCAACTACGAACTTATAGGTTGCAGGATTAAATTCAAGTTCCGGTGATACATCAATATTCTGTTGAACAGGCGCATCATTACTTTGTACTTTTACATCAGGTTCCCATGATTCATCAGGTTTAAGCGAATGAATCTCATAAAAAGCTCTGTCCATCGAAACCGCTTTCTGAGGAACAAACTTTTTATCTGATGGAATTTTAGAATCAGAAACATTATTATTTCCTATACCATAATGATACTTTACATCATATGAACTGAATTGTCCTCCTGAACGTTCAAATGTTTTATCCTGTCTGGTTCTTTTGGGCAATTGTGCTACATTTGACGAAGAAACTTCACTCTTCAGATTATTAGCAGCATTTTTAGCAGTATCAATTTTTCTGACACTTTCCTTGACAGAACCCAAAGAATCATAATTATCAGAATCGGCCAATGTAAAAGATGCTCTCTCGGTTTCAACTCTGTACTTTATCGGAGTTGTAGTTATTTTTAACAATTGCATAAAAACACCCCCTACAAATTAAATGCCTAAAACATAAGATTATACTACATAATCCATAAGTGTCTTTGGAATAACACTGCTACCAAACTGCATGGTAAGATTCCAGGCATACTGATAACTCATATAATTCATTATCTCAGTAGCATCATCAATTCCTTCTGTATTTTGCTGCATCTGATTCAATGAAATATTTTCGTCTTCAAGTCTCGCTAATGTTGTATCGAGAAACTGACATCTTGTTCCTATATTTGAAACTTCCTTCATCATATCATCAAGACGATCATTCATATGCCCGTAAAGAGCTGATAACTTATCCATATCATCGTTCTGCAGTGCATCAGACATCTCTGTTATTATGTCATATATATTATTTGATACCTCATAGGTCAATTCTTCCCCTGCGCTGTTTTCATAAACAACTTCTGACTTTCCATATCCTAATGTTTCAAGACCTGAAACTGATATTTTATATGCAGTTTTAGGATCAACCTTACCATTTACAACTTTTATATCAAGACCGATATCCATGTATACATCATCGTTGTATGGTACGACTTCACCATCTACCTCATATACACCATCATTTTTCTCTATATCTTCAATTGTAACACCGTTGTAAGTAAGCTTACCATTCTCATCACAATTAAAAGGTTGCGTAGCAGCATTTGTTCCGCCAAGTATGTATTTATCATTATATCTGCTGTTAGCAAAATTCATAACAGACCTTTTAGAATTATCAAGAACAGATAAAAATATATCTTTTCCTATTACTGTATTGGTACCGTTAAGTGCTCTGAGAACTTCAGACTGAACATTTACTGCCACTTCATTTATCGCCAGAAGATTTTCTTCAGCAACTCCCAATTGTTCTGAAGCAACTTTGATATTTTCCTGAACCTGTTCATTTTTATATAATCTTGATCGAATCGCAAGAGCATTTGTACCTGCTGAAACATCTTCTGATACTTTTTCAAAAGCTCTTCCTGTTTCCACTTTCTGCATTGCTTTATTCATATCATATTGAGATGTATTAAGATTTGTTAAATATGCTCTGTTAGATACCCCTTGTGTTATTCGTACTGACATTTTATTTCACCCCTATTATTTTGCTTATCCCAAAGCACCTACCTGATTTATTATTACATCAAGCATCTCATCCATAGTTGTCATCATCTTTGCAGCTGCCTGGAACGCTCTGTTATATGTAAGCATACTGACAGTTTCTTCTGATTCGCTTACTCCTGTTACATTATCTCTGCTGTCAAGCATTTCATTTGAATACTGTTCACAAGCTTCATATCTGTAGTTTGCGTAATAAACATCACTGCCTATTTTGCCGGCACATTCTGAAATATACTCCTGAAAAGTACCTGTAAACGTTTCTGGTCCATTTACAAACGGAATTTTGTTTGTAGAAAGTTTACCTACCATTTCAAGAAAATAAGTATTATCACTGCTTTTTTCATCGTATAACATATATGACGAATCTTCAAAAAAGTCATCTGAAATAGCAATATTTTCTGCACTTACAAGTCTGTCTGTATAGACAACGATTTCTCCATCTGATATATCGCTCTCTCCTACTAACTTTTTATAAGCTATAACTTTTCCGTTTTCATCATATTCTGCCGGAAGCGTATTATTCAGAACATCTGTAAGATTTCTTGCAAATGTATCAAGACAATCCTGATAATATCTGAATCCACGTACCGTACTTTCGTTTGAATTTGTGATATAATTTCCTCTTCCGTTAATTATATCCGCTGATGCTTTAAGAATTCCGGAATCTGTATCCGCTTTGGTACCGTCACTCTTCCAGTTCAATGTAACTGTACCGTTGTTTTTATTCAGATATTCTACAGCATCTGCAATCTTTCCGTTAACACATTCATGACCGTTTAATGTAACATCTATTGTACCGTCTTTATTATTTTCTACATGTACCTTTCCGAATGCCGATAACTGATCTAAAAGAACATTTCTCTTGTCAATAAATTCATTCGGACCATACTGTTCAGTATAACTATTGGTAAAAATTATATCACTTATTTCTTCGTTAAGTGTTGCAATATCTCTTAATATAGTGTTCAGATCAGCAACCTCCGTCTCAAGTTCAGCCTTATATGCATCACATGATTCATTAAGGCTGTCAGCCAGACGATTAAGCATATTAGTTACATTTGTTACAGAATCTGCAAATATTGAGGCATCTGCACTTATATTTACGTTTGTCGAAAAATCTTCAAGAGATTTGTACATCTGTTCTATTCCCCAGCTGAGTCCGTATCCGTTACCATCCACGCCCTCATCGATCTCTGACAAAATAGTTTCGATTTCTGAAAACATATCATTACTTTTACTATAATATGAGGTTTCCGAATATGAATTTCTGAATGCAGTATCCAGTCTTTCATCACGAACCTGCGAGATACCCTCAACTGTACACCCCATTCCTGTACAGTTGACAGAACTCGTACTGATTCTGTTTTTGTAAGCATATGTATCTATTGCTACCTGATCTGTTCTCTGTCTCGTATATCCTTCTGAGGACATATTTGAAAGGTTATGTCCTACTATATCCAAAGCCTTCTGACTGGCAAAAAGAGCAGCTTTTGAAGACTCAAACCCCATAAATGTCGGTCTCATAAAAATACCCCCGATTTCCTAAGCTTTTTTGTCGAGTAAATTCATTGACGAAAATCGCTTTTCCGGCACTGTACCATGCTTATTATAGCACGCCGGATCGCCCTCATCATAATTAATATTACCTAGTGTTTTAACATTTTCCCTTACTATTTCCAATGATTTGTTGTTATATTCTTTTGTTTTTACAACCGCTTCCCTGAATCTGTAGAATAAATCCTCAAGTTCTTCACGACAATCTCCGGATTCCGATTCCACTATTGCCCTGAAGGTCATGTTCTCTAACCCTAATTCCTTAAATAACTCCATACGCTTTTTTTCATATTGTTCTGTTTTCTTTACCAAAACCTGATATTCCGACAGGATTCTATTTATTTGTGCGAGGTCATCTGAGGATAATGCTTCTAGTTTCTCTTTCTCTTTTTCTAAAACTTCGTCATAAAACTCAGTATAACGATCCATAAAATCATAAAATTCTTCATAATTTTTCATAACTTATAACCCCGCTCCTTTACGAAAAAACAGATTTTTAAAGAATTAAACAGGAATAGCCCTCAACAAATCTTATAAGTCTGTTAAAAGCATTCCTGTCTATTTTACGTTACCCCTCTCAGAATGCCAGACGACTGAGTATGGCATCTGCTACATCTCCGGCAGATACGTTATATGTACCAGCGGCAATCTGTGCCTTAAGAGAATTAATTTTTTCCTGCGGTGCACAAGCGCTTACCTCAGAGGCAATGGCTTTTGTGCTGCGATCCACTTCTGCAAACATTGCAGCTTCAGAACTTATAGATACTGTATCATGCTTTGTTGGAATACGTCCTGCAGATTTGATATTTCCGTATTCTTTTATGCCCTGTGAACCGATCTCATTGGTTTTCATATATCCATTGCATACATTAAAATTAATATTCATTTAAACACAACTCCTTTCTGCAAGCGTTAAATATAAATCACCACAAAACAATCCCTCTGTCATATATATCGGATTATTTTAGTTTTATTAAATAGTTTTTTTAAAATTTATTTTTTATAAAAATTTATCATTGTTGATTGATAACGAATTTTTGTAAATGAAAATTATATTTCTTATATCATAATAAAAAATATATATGAGAAATAAAATATTTTTTACTATTTTAATATTGAAAAAAAACTCATTACTTGTTATAATAGATATAATTATAGATTTAGAATAGATAATACTAAGGAAGAGGAAAAAATGGCAAGAATAATTTCAGTAATAACTCAAAAAGGCGGTGTCGGAAAAACAACAACAGTAAATGCTCTTGCCGCTGCATTAAACAAGTGTGGCCGACGAGTGCTTTGTATCGACATGGATCCGCAGGCAAATCTCTCTTTTAGTCTCAGAGCCGAAACTGAAGACGTATATACGATATATGATGCTATGACAAATCAGATAGATGCTCTTGATTGTATTCAGAGATGTACAACAACAGATATAATACCGGCTGATATGTTATTAAACGCTTTAGAAATGGAATACACTGGAGAAAACAGAGAATATTTACTCAAAGATGCTCTTGAGAGTGTTAAGAATCTTTATGATTATATTATCATAGATTCACCACCAAGCCTTGGCATTCTCACTGTAAATGTTCTTTCTGCCAGTAAATATGTTATTTTACCCATGTTACCCGATATATTCAGTCTTCAAGGAATAACTAAAGTTATTGAAACGATTCAATATGTAAAAAAAAGTTGTAATCCAAGATTAGAAATTGCCGGTATACTTATAAACAGATATAACAAACATCAGAAACTTCACAAAGAAACATACGGTACAGCACAACTTCTGGCACAAAAAATAAATGTACCGGTTTTTAAAACTGTAATACGTAACAGTAAGAGCATTTCTGAAGCACAGTCACTTCAGTGTGACATAATAGATTACCAAAAACGCTCAAAAGGAGCTAAAGATTATCAGACACTTACTTCTGAACTTATGGAACGTGGAATTTTTTAATTTATCTTTTTTTAATTTATCTAATGGAGGAATTGCAATATGACCAGCAGAAAAATCAAGAGAAACTTAAACAAAGAACTTATGTTTAATAAAATAATGCCTTCTTCACTGTCATCTGTTACTTCAGAGCACAACAATACTGTCAATGTAGAACGTGCTGCGCTGAAAAGTGAATATGTAAAAAATGATGCTTATGAAGAAAACATAAGAACACAGGATACTGTACAACCAAAAAAACCTGAAATTCAGAACACATCATCTACTGATATCAAAAATACTGTATCAAACATACCGGCATATAATAAAATATTAAATTCTTTAAACACATCTTATGTTTCTCCTGAATCACAACCTGCTCCTCAGACTTTTAGTGATGTGGTTTTAAACTCTCAACCGGCTGCAAGTACTTCTGTAACAAATTTCAAACAGGAATTAAATATGCAGGATGAAACACCACAATATAATAAAGCAGTTGATTTTTTTGGTGTGAACCCTTTCAATAACATTGTTACAGAACCGGTACAAACACCACAACAATTTTCAGAACCAATACAAAAAGCTGTTATTTCCTCCGCACCTCCAATACCGGACCCCAAAGAAGATCCTGACCGTCCTCAGTACATGAACATTACTAAACAAGTATTATACAGCAAACTCGATGAAATGATAAAAATGTTTAAATGTTGTGACTGTTCATTATGCAGACGTATAATAACACTCCAGGTTTTAAACAGTGTAAAACCTGAATATGTATATAAAAAGCCTTCAGAAGTAAAAGCAATGATAAGGGAAAACAATTGTACTGATATTGACCAGCCAATAATACATGCAATATTTGATGTAAAAGCAAATCCGCCACACAAAAAATCTTAAAAGAAAATTTAAACAAACAAATCGGATTTTTTTTGTCTATTTCGCATATTTAACATTGAATTAAATTTACGATATATATTTTGTATGATATATCTTTTATAATTCGGCTTTTTAGCTATGTGGGGAGGGAAGTCCGATGGAAATAACCGAAATGAATCAAATCAAGAACTATACATCTGTAAATGCAAGAAGTAATGCAAAATCTTTGAAAGTTGCCAATAAAGCTTCTGTAAAAGGTGATGCTACTGAAGCCGAAAATGTTGCTTCATCGAAAGCTCAGATACAGGATTCATTTACAAGACAACCAAATGTTGAAACAACTGATACAGGAATTTACTCAAAAGAATCAATTTCCAAAGCTTTAGAAACAGCTGAAGAACAAAGGACTCAGGCATTTATCTCCATGATAGAGAAAATGTTTGAGGCACAAGGAAATTCATCTTACTTATCTGTGAGTGATATTACAGAACACATTAAAAGTAATTTCACCCAGGAAGATATCGAGGCTGCAAAGCAGTCCGTATCTGAAGGCGGTTTCTATTCGGTAGACGCTGTTGCAACCAGAATCACGGACATGGCGATGGCACTTGCCGGCGATGATCCATCAAAGATTTCTGTTTTGCGTGATGCCGTAACCAAAGGGTTCGGACAGGCAGCGGAAACACTTAGACTAAAGGAAGATGACATGCCTGATATTACTAAGAGAACATATACCGAAATTATGAAACGTTTTGATGAGTGGGAAAAGTCCTATGAAACATCAGAAACAAACGTTGAATAATTTTTGAAATGATTTTAGCTTTCATTTTTTATCTTTCATTTATATAGTTTATTTCCGGATTTCAAGGAAGCAGACCGGTCGTTTATTTATAGGCGACCGGTTTGTTCTGTTTTAACTACTTCACCAAAAACAACATTCCAAAAATTACATTGAAATCAGGCATACTTTATGATATAATGAAATTGTATTGATAAATTTTATAGAATATTTTTATATTTTGGGAGAAAAATATGTATAAGTTGAATATTGTACTTGTAGAACCACAAATACCTCAGAATACCGGAAATATAGCACGCACATGTGCTGTAACAGGCGCATCACTGCACCTTATAGAACCAATGGGGTTTGTTGTTACAGATAAAAATCTCAAACGTGCAGGACTTGATTACTGGGACAAATTAGATATAACTTATTATAAGAATATAGATGATTTTTTTAGTAAAAATGAAGGTCATTACTATTTCTTTACTACAAAAGGAAAGCAAAATCACAGCAGCGTATCTTATCCGGATGACAACGTATATATAATTTTCGGACGTGAAGATGCAGGACTTGATGAAGAACTTCTCCACGACAATCCGGAAAAATGTGTACGAATTCCTATGAGAAATACTTTGAGAAGCCTAAACCTTTCAAACTCGGTAGCCATAGCCGCTTATGAAGTTTTAAGACAATGGGACTATCCTGAACTTTCTTCTGAAGGAAAACTTACAAAATATTAATTTTTAAGGAGTATTTAAATGAATAAAATTAAAATAATGACTGACTCATCTTCTGATCTGACAATGGAAGTTGCACAAAAGCACAACATACACATACTTAACTTTACTGTAATGATAAATGACAAATCATACACTGATAATGTTGATATGACAAATGATGAATTTTATGAACTGATGAGTACATCTTCGGGATTTCCCAAAACTTCACAAATCACAATAATGCAGTTTGAAGAAGTATATACTGAATTTTTCAAAGAAGGTTACACCGATATAATATATGTATCTATCTCTTCAACAGGTTCGGCCACTTACAACAACGCTATAAACGCAATTGAAATGTTTTATGAAAACGTTCCTGAAGCCAGAGGAAAAATGAATATACATGTTGTGGATTCACTTAATTATACCGCTGCTATGGGATATCCTACGCTCCAGGCTGCTATAAAGGCTAAAAAAGGTGCCGATGTTTCAGAAATACTTGCATATCTCGATGAATGGTTCTCATCTGTTGAAGTACATTTTGTCCCCTACACACTCGAATACGTTAAACGTTCAGGAAGACTTTCTGCCGCTGCCGCCTTTGTCGGAGAACTTCTTGGTCTTAAACCTGTTATAAATATAATTGACGGCGAATCACATGTCCCTGAAAAAATCAGAGGCGAAAAAAATATTATGCCAAAACTCATCGAAACAGCAAAGAAAAATATGATTCCTCAGACACCATATATCGTACTTGCCGGTTCAATGGAAGATGTAACGTCAGCTTTTGAAAAAGAAATTACCAAAGCACTTGGTTATCCGCCTGAATATACTGCAAAAATAGGTATAACTGTTGCATCTCATGCAGGTCCTAAAGTAATAGGTCTTATATTCAAAGGTCAGAAAAGAAGATAGTACTTTAAAAACATCCACTAAAAAAATGTGGATGTTTTATTTTTTTCACTCCCCCAAAACAGTTGTAAACTGTTTTTAAAAATGTTATAATAATAATTACCAATTCTAATAAAAGGTAGTGATAAATCTGAAAAAAGCAACTCCCCTACTACAGTTTTCCGCTCTTGCAGTATGTGTTCTGTTTTTCTTTC
Source organism: Ruminococcus sp. (assembly GCA_015066745.1). GTDB lineage: Bacteria > Bacillota > Clostridia > Oscillospirales > Ruminococcaceae > HUN007. The sequence continues at coordinate 31,355 of SVNW01000035.1, forward strand.
TCACAACAGCTGACAGTGTATTCACTGTACACGATGATATAGTTACATATATGCAGGTACAGCAAGGCGACCTTTGGAACACTATTTTAAGTGATGCAAAACATGGACGTGTATGTCATATTATCTTACTTCCGCTACTGTACATACCTTATTTTTTTGACAGTATTCCTGTTATCAGGGTATTCTCTGCATTATCTGTCATTTTCAACATGACCGGTTTATATCAGTTGATAAAAAAGAATGTCGACAAAAATTCTGCTTTTTTATGTACACTTCTTTTTATCTCTTTTGCCTGTATATCAAATCAGCATAATCTTTTTGTATCGTACACACTTGCCCATCAGATACCAATAGGGCTTATTCTTTTTTCTCTTGTTCATTTTACAGACTACTACAGAGAAGAAAAAACATCATCACTTATAATCAGTGCGATCCTGTTTACTTCTGCTGCTATGTTATACGAATCAATGGCGGCATATATAATTCTTTTTATACTTATAGCCATGTATAAGAGTGATGGAAATATATTCTCTAATTTATCAAAAATACTTTACAATACGCACTTCCACATACTTTTTTTACTTTTATATCTTGTTATCTATCTTGCATGGCGACATATGTATCCTTCTGACTATGACGGAGCAAAATTATACTTTGGTAACATTCCTCAGAGTATTATCACTATGGTGATATATACACTGGGTATGACTCCCGGACTTCCGCTTGGAGCAATGATTTTAAAAAAATATATTACATTTTCAGAATTTATTGAAAATATAAATATCGGGCTTATAATCATTCCGCTGATTACCGCTGTAATATTTTACAGATACTTCTCTAAGATAAATACTCCGAAAAATTCACGAATACTCTCGCTCTTCTGCATAACGGCAATGATAATTCCAAATATAATTATTTGTTTTACAGAAAAATATGTTGCATGGTCACAAAATAACAGCTATTCATATGTAACTTCGTTTTACAGTTACTTTTTTATGATACCGCTATTTTTATTGTTATTACGCTGTGTTTTCAAAGGTAAAGTAAAAAAACCCACTCTTATACTTCTGTCATCACTTGTTTTCGTAATCTCACTTGCCTCAACTGTCGGAAATGCTGCATGGAATACATATTTCAAAAAAAATCTTGACCGATATAACGCATTTTCCGCTATTGTAAAAAATGATTACTTTGACAGTATTCCTGATGGAAGTATTATCTACATACCTGATTATAACGGCATACATAATGATATGGAAATAACCAAAAGCTTTGCTAAAACCTATACAACACGTGATATATATTTTGAAAACAAAGAAGAAAATCTTGATTTTTCAAAAAATATTATTTGCATGAGATATGACCCGATATCTCACGCCGTAATAATCGGCAGTATTGATAAATCTTTTATGTGCAGTAATTTTTACGTACTCGGCAAATATAATGCCTCTCTTCCGGAAACTGTAGATATGAAAAATATATTCTGACAAAAATACCGTAACGCATTTTTCACGTTACGGTATTTTTTATTTATTGATCTGCTTTTTTCATCATAGCAAAATTAGACATTATTTTCTTTGTTCCGACTTCGTCAAAAGCAATTTCGAGAAGTGCATCATTACCCATAGGTTTTACACTCAGAACTATACCTGTTCCGAATTTTTCATGATTAACTTTTTCACCTACGCTATAATCTATTCTTGCTTTTCCTGTATTTACATCAGGTTTCTGATTTTTCTTTGCGGCAAGCTGTTGCTGTAAAGACATAGTATTCATAGCAGGGTGTGACTTTGACTTTGCACTTGCAGGAACTATTGTGGACACTCTGTCTTCTTTGAGAACAACATTCGGGTCTATTTCTTTTATAAATCTTGACTTCGCATTCTTGCTTGTAGTACCAAAAAGCATTCTCTGATTTGCATGTATGAGTCTGATTTTCTTCTTGGCTCTTGTGATAGCAACATATGCAAGACGTCTTTCTTCTTCCATATCAGCATCATTGTAGAAGCATCTTGAACCCGGGAAAATGCCGTCTTCCATACCTATTACATAAACATTTTCAAACTCAAGACCTTTAGCAGAATGAACCGTCATAAGAGTTACGCAGTTTTCATCGCCTTTCATTCTGTCGAGATCTGTATAGAGTGAGATCTCTGCAAGGAATCCGTCAAGTGTAGGATCTTCATTATTTTTCTGATACTCAACCATAGTTGATTTAAGTTCTTCTATATTTTCAAGTCTTCCAAGACCTTCATCGCCCTGCAACTTCTGATATTCTCTGTAACCTGTCTTATCAAGAACTTCATCAAGAAGTGTATCAAGTGCAACTGTATCAGCTATATCGGAAAGCTGCATAAATATTGAAGCAAGGCTTTTCAAGCTGTTTGACTTTTTAGAAAGAAGCGGATAATTATCTGCGTCATTCATAACTTCTACAGGAGATGCAGCATTTGCAACACATATCTCATCAAGAGTTTTTATAGTAGCTTCCCCTATTCCTCTCTTAGGTTCATTTACTATTCTCTTGAATCGCATCATATCATACTGATTGTTTATAACACTAAGATATGCTATCATATCTTTGATTTCTTTTCTGTCGTAAAAACGCATTCCACCATATACTCTGTACGGAATATTATTCTGTATAAAAGATCTTTCGATAAAGTTTGACTGTGCATTCATTCTGTAAAGTACTGCGTTGTCCTTAAAACTTCCGCCTGCTTTTTTATCAGCCATAATTGCACTTGAAACGTATCTTGCCTCATCTGCTTCGTCTGATGCCTTATATACATATACCTTACAGCCTTCTTCACCGTCACACCAAAGAGTCTTTGCTTTTCTTCCCTTGTTATTTTTTATAACAGAGTTTGCCGCATTCAGTATATTCTGTGTTGAACGGTAGTTCTGTTCAAGTCTTATTACTTTACAATCGTCAAACTGATCTTCAAAACTGAGAATATTTTCTATTGTTGCACCACGGAATCTGTAAATACTCTGATCGTCATCGCCTACAACACAAAGGTTTTTATACTTTTCAGAAAGAAGACTGATGAGTTTAAACTGTGCATGATTTGTATCCTGGTACTCATCTACCATTATGTATCTGAATCTGTCCTGATACTTTTCGAGTATTTCCGGGTAATCTTCAAACAACTCAACTGTAAGCATGATAATATCATCAAAATCAAGTGCATTTGCTGCAAGAAGTCTTTTCTGATATTCTCTGTAAACTTTAGCTATGGTTGTCTTTTTGAAATCACCTTCGGTCTGTTTTTTGTACTCTTCAGGAGTAACAAGTGAATCTTTTGCCGAACTTATTTCATTTATAACAGCTTTTGGATTAAGAGTCTTATCATTTATTCCAAGGTCGCTCATACAAGCTTTAAGAAGTCTCTGACTTTCATCTGCATCATAAATTGTAAAATTACTGCTGTATCCGAGATTTTCGATTTCTACTCTCAGGATACGTGCACACAAGGAATGAAATGTTGAAGCATTTACGCTAAGTCCGTCATCACCAAGCATAACTTCAAGTCTTTCTTTAAGCTCACGGGCAGCCTTATTTGTGAAAGTAATAGCCAGTATATTCCACGGTTTTATCGGTGAAATAGCTATAATTTCTTTAAGTCTTTCAACATCATCTGTAAGACCGTTTATATAGTCATTGAGAAATTGTTTGTTTTCATCCGAAGTATCCATATCAGAATCATCATTGAACGCATTTCCGAAGCTAACCATATTTGCTATTCTGTTTACAACTACTGTAGTTTTACCGCTTCCTGCGCCTGCAAGAATAAGCAACGCACCGTCAACCTTGAATAACGCTTCCTGTTGTTGAGGATTCATCTTAGCAAAATATTTTTTCAACGCTTCCTGTTTCAATTCTTTAAAACTTTGTGACATATAATTACTCCCATCAAAATTTTTAACTATTGGTTATCTAATATATCTGTTAAATAGATAACCCTATCACACATAATTTAATTATATCATATTTTTTTGGATTTTAAAAGCTAAAAATATGATAAAATTTATCCTAAAGCAATCATTTGGCTAGTTCATATTATTATTAAGTCTAAGTCACAATTTTTTTATTTATTTTACCAAAACATTTAAGTGACATCCTCCCCCACCTGTAGAGGTGAGGGCTTCCCATCTCTATAGATAAGTTTCGGTTCTCGTTCGATAGTACTAACGTACTAAGCATAAGCGAGCTAACCCCGTATGTCCTACGGTTTTTAT
>SVNW01000116.1 GCA_015066745.1 Ruminococcus sp.
CTTGCAAATTTTATTTTCGTGTCTTTTGCTTGACATCACTCATAATTCATTGATGTTACTCTTTGAATCTTCAAGGGTTTTATGTTAAAGTGCATTGTTCAATTTTCAAGATACTGTTGTTATTCTTTCTGTCGTTCGTTTGTCCTCTCGTCCGACAGCTTTTATATTCTAACATATATTTTTTTGTTTGTCAACACTTTTTTCGAAATTTTTTTATTTTTTTTCGATTTTTTTTAATGTGTGAGCGACTGTATTAATAATAACATATTCGTTCTAATATTTCAAGAACAATTTATGTAAATTCACAAGTTCTATATAATTAACAAAGTGAAGAGTCATTCATTGACATATGTGACAACACTATCTCCTTCTCATTTATATAATATCCGATTTATTCGAGATAAAACGCTGTAAATTTATTCCATTGAAATATAAATTGTTTTTTATTATAATATGTTAAGTGATTACTTTTAAAGGAGTTGCAGATTTGAAACGAAAAAAACGAAGAAGACGAAAAAATGTTACGCAACAAAATAAAATAAATCGAAAACCTAAAAGGCGCATATCTGTTCCACGTATCTCGGTAGCTGTGATATTACTTATATATCTGTCTAACTTTCTTATCGGCGTTATAGGCAATATTGCTACTGCTCTTACTTCAGACAACAAGAATGAAAAAAACAAAATTCCCAAAACAACACTTGTCAGCATTCCGGAATACACTGCACCGCCTGAATATTTTATCGAATACAATGAAAGTAAAAAAGCAACAGCGCCCCAGATCACTACTACACCACTCCCGTCTGCATCATATGATTCAAATTCTATAAAAGTGGCATACATATATCAGGAACCTGAGCTACCGACCGGGTGTGAGATAACGTCTTTAACAATGCTTCTTAACTTTCTTGGATATGATGTCGATAAAACAACGCTGGCTGATGACTATCTTACCATGGACTATACTGCCAGTGTAGGATTTGATAAAGCATTTATAGGAAATCCACGATGGGACGGAGGTTATGGATGCTTTGCTCCTGTTATTGCAGAAACCGCTCAGAAATATCTTAATGATCAGAACAGCAGTTATACTGCAAAAAATATTTCCGGAACTGATTTTGAAAAGTTATACAGTTATATAGATCAAGGTAAACCTGTAATAGTCTGGAACAGTATGTATCAACTTGATGTTGAAAAATATTTCTGCTATTATGATGAAAATAAGACACCTGTTTACTGGTATGCAAATGAGCACTGTGTACTTCTTACCGGATATGATAAAACCGAAAATACAGTTACTGTAGCCGATCCGCTGTCAGGTCTTATGAAATACAATACTGACAGATTTAAATATCTTTATGATACACTTGAAAAACAAGCAGTTATAATAGAATAAATTTACAGCTCTCCCTGATATCAGAGAGAGCTGTTTTATTATATATTTATTACGCTGTTACTATACGGCTTGCGTCCTGCAATTTAAGTTTTATAACCGCTTCTTCACGCATTTTGTACTTGAGTATTTTTCCAGCCGCATTCATCGGAAACTCTGTTACAAAATCAATATACTTAGGCACTTTGTGCTTTGCCATATTTTCTTTTACAAATTCCGTTATTTCTTCTGCTGAAGCTGTAACACCTTCTTTAAGAATTATACATGCCATTATCTCCTCACCGTATTGTTTGTCAGGAACTCCGATAACCTGTACATCTTTTACTTTTGGATGAGTATATATAAATTCTTCTATTTCTTTAGGATATATATTTTCTCCGCCACGTATTATCATATCTTTTATACGTCCGGTTATCTTATAATATCCTTCCGGTGTTCTTCTGGCAAGATCGCCTGTGTGAAGCCAGCCGTCATCATCTATTGCTGCTGCAGTAGCCTCAGGCATTTTATAATAGCCTTTCATTATGTTATATCCCCTTGCTACAAACTCGCCATCTGTATTGTCAGGGAGTTCTTCATTTGTTTCGGGATCAACTATTTTACATTCTACTCCGTATAAAGCCTGTCCGACAGTATTTACACGCATCTCTATTGAGTCATCGGTCTTACTCATTGTACAACCCGGACTTGCCTCTGTCTGACCGTATGTTATACATATCTCTTTCATATTCATCTTGTCAACAACATCCTGCATTACTTTTACAGGACACGGACTTCCTGCCATTATACCTGTGCGGATATGTGAGAAATCAGTCTTGTCAAAATCTTCGTGTCCGAGCATTGCAATAAACATGGTAGGTACACCATGAAAAGCCGTTATTTTTTCGCTGTTTATGCACGCAAGAGATTTTCGTGGTGAAAATGCAGTTATAGGGCACATAGTAGAACCATGCGTCATACACGCTGTCATAGCAAGTACCATACCAAAACAGTGGAACATAGGAACATGTATCATCATTTTATCGGCTGTGGAAAGGTCCATACAATCACCTATAGCCTTTCCGTTGTTTACAACATTGTAGTGTGTGAGCATAACGCCCTTCGGGAAGCCTGTTGTTCCTGAAGTATACTGCATATTGCATACGTCATCACATTCTATTTTGCTTCGGCGACGTTCTACTTCCGATACAGGTACACCAAGTGCCAGATCAAGCGACTGCTCCCATGTGTAACAACCATCGATTTTTGTTCCTATAGTTATTATATTTTTAAGATAAGGAAGTTTTTTGCAGTTTAACTCTCCCGGAGAACACTCTTTTAATTCAGGACAGAGTTTTTCTATTATTTCAACATAACTTGTGCCCTTATAGCCGTCCATCATTATAAGAGTATGGGTATCTGACTGTTTAAGAAGATATTCCATCTCAAATGTTTTGTATGCGGTATTTACAGTTACAAGCACTGCCCCGATCTTTGTAGTTGCCCAGAAAGCTATATACCATTGAGGGATATTTGTAGCCCATATCGCCACGTTATCGCCTTTTTTTACGCCGATAGCGATAAGCGCTCTTGCAAACATATCCACGTCATCACGAAATTCCGGATATGTTCTTGTATAATCAAGTTCGGTATATCTGAACGCATACTGATTTGGAAACTCAGCACACACTCTGTCAAGGACATCGGGGAATGTTGAAGAAATCAGTCTGTTTTTGCGCCAGATATATTCACCTGTATTTGATTTATTTCTTGGCAGTGATTGAAATTTATTTGTTTTAAATCTCTTTGCATACTCTGCAAAATGCGGAAAAACTATACCTATATCAGAAATAGCATCCTCGAAACACCCCGGAACCCATTCAAATGAAATATATCCTCCGTATCTCATTCCCGCAAGTTCCTCGAAAACATCATCAAGAGGCAGGTCACCATTTCCCATCATACGATACTCAGGTGTTCCGTCTATCATTACACTGTCTTTTACATGAAGGTATTTTATATATTCGCCAAGATTGTCTACTGTATTTTCAGGAGATTCGTTAAAATATCTGTAGGTATGATGTATATCCCACAAAGCCGCAACACATGGAGAATTTACTTTATCAAGGAGTTTTTTCAGACGCTTTGTGTCCGCATAAACACCATTTGTCTCAACCAGCAGTGTGACATTTTTCTCATCAGCATAAACTGCAAGTTCCGAAAGACGATCGGCTACATATTCATCATCTGTTTCTCCGTCGGGAGATGATTTTAAATCTCCGAGAACTCTGACATAGGTCGAGCCAAGCTTCTGAGCAAGCTCTACATATCTTAGTATTTCTTCTTTGTTTTCCTTTTCATGTTCTTTAATCTTCAGACAACACCCGGAAGAAAGACATGGTATCTGAATATTAAGTTCTCTGAGTTTTGAGATCGTTCTGTTTATCTGATTTGTGGAAAATGCACGCGACAGATTTGCACCCATATCATATCCCATACCTCTTAATTCTATACCATCAAACCCCAAATCTTTAGCCATTGTATATATATCTGTCCAGCTGAAATCTGAACAGGCTAAAGTAGAAAAAGCTATTTTCATACACATTTCCTCCGTATCTTTTCTCTGGTCGGTAAAATATCCGATAGTTTTAATTATAGCACATAAATAGCGTATTTACAATAAAAATTTAATACATTTCAAATCAAGTATCTTTAAGAAGTTTTTCAAATTCACTAATTTACAGAAAAATATTGAAAAAACACTTGATACACGATATAATATATATAGTAGAAAAACAATAAATAATTAAAAATTTGCAAAGAGAAAATTTTTACAAAATTGCATGATATGCGATACTATTATCAATAGATTGACGTTTTTTATGATACTAAGTAAAGAAGATGCAAAGTTATTTTTTGAACTATGGTTACCACTTTTAGATTTTGTAAATACAGAATATCAGGTATGTACAGATTTAAAAATGCAACCTTACACTCACGAACATTATGAGCAATCGCCACCGGGTAAAAATATGATTACGGCGATGAATGGCGTTTTCAGTGTAAAGTGTTAGAAGTTCTTGAGGAAGAAATGAAAAAAGCTACTGTTGTTTTTTCACGAGGAGAAGCACCGGAGCAGTATCCTGATTACGACTTGAAAGCGGTGAAACATACAGTAAATTAAAGAAAACTATATGTATAAATATTCTTGACTTTAATATTACAGAAAAGCAGAACTACCATACTGAGATTATTGCTGCAGATAAAGATACGGGTAAG
>SVNW01000036.1 GCA_015066745.1 Ruminococcus sp.
TTGCTCTTACCTCCGCCTGCCGTGCCTAAAAATAGCCACCTCAATTGGGGTGGCTATTACAATTTTAAAAGAAAAAAGCATGTGCCAGTCTTATACACATGACTGGCTAACCCGTGAGTAGTAACAATACATCATACTTATCATCTATTAACTGTAGAGATTGCTTGCATAAATTTCTGTTATATGTTAAAATAGTATTATAGTTTAATCATTATGAAAACAAAGAGGTGATACGCTTTTGAACATAACTGACATATGCTTAAACTGTAAAAAAGATGAGTTTTACAGAAAAACAGTAAAGAACAATACTGATATATTATCTTTATACATATTTAAATCAGGAGTAATTATCAGAAATAATGACAAAGAAGATATATACAAAAAAGAAAAATCATTTATAGTAACCGACCAAAATACTTCTTATACTATATCGGCTACAGGAGAATATCTTATATTTGATAAGATCTCATTTACCATAAGTGATGCTATAAATTTTCTTTCATCGTTCAATATATCAGTAAATACACTCTACAGTCTGTCAACTACTGAAAAAGCCGATATCACTCTTCAGAATATGCTTGGCGAATTTTATAATGCACAGATACATAAAAATGATATGTTAAAACATTTGCTCGGTCACCTTCTGGCAAATCTCGCAGATCAGATAAAAGCTGAAACTTTTGTATCGAATTGCCCGTATTATGATAAACTTCTTGAAATAAGACACGACATATACAGCAGACCAAGCGAAAAATGGACTGTTGATATAATATGCAAACAGATCAATCTGAGCCGTTCATATTTTCAGCTTCTCTATCGTGAAGCTTTCGGAATAACCTGTATAAATGACGTTATCGAATCAAAAATAAGTCTTGCATGCAATCTTCTTGAAAACACATCAAATACAGTATCAAGCATAGCAAAACAATGCGGATACGACAATGATGTGCATTTCATGAGACAATTCAAGAAAAACAGAGGCTGTACGCCTTCAGAATACAGAAAAAAAGAACATTAAGAGAAAGCATTTTACTTTCTCTTAATGTTCTTTTTGCTTTTTTTACGTACCGAATACCCGAAGTCACCAAGTTTTCTTCCTGTTGCAAAGTATTCACCATGGGCATATGAAAGAAGTCCTGCCTGCTGAAGATTTAGTTTTCCTTTACTGTCGATATATTTTTCTTCTATATCAATAGCAACGATCTCCGCAATAAACATATCATGTGTACCAAGACTCTTTATTTCTTTTACTTTGCACTCAAGACTCAAAGGGCTTTCCTCTATAAGAGGTGCTTTGACAATACTTGAAGGTGCTTTATGGATATTGCATTTTTCAAACTTGTTTATCTTGTCACCTGAACGGACACCGCAAAAATCAACTACCTTACACATAGAAGATGTAGTAAGATTTATTACAAACTCTCCGCTCTCTTTAATTATGTTGTAAGAATGACGTGAAGGTCTTACCGATATGTATGTCATGGCAGGATGCGTATTTATTATGCCCGTCCATGCCACTGTCAGAACATTTGCCGATTCCATAGTTCCGCAGGAAACCATTACTGCCGGAAGAGGACCCAATAATGTTCCGGGTTTCCACACTACTTTAGCCATTCAGCTCACCACCGTTATATTCAGAATTTGTAAATCCGCTCGAAATTACATTTCCAAGAAGTGTCATATACTCTATATCCATCTGAGACCATTTTTTCACATGGCCTATCAGATCAAAAGTTATCATTCCCACTATTTCTTCATTGTCATATATTATGTACTGTATCGTAGAACCTACTTTATTTTTGGAAAGAGTACTGTAAGCAGCAGTCTGTCTGTCTTCAAGTATATTTACATTATCTATGACAAAAATTTTTCCCTGAGAAAAGTTTGATATATAGTTTTCAGTGAAAATATATGAAGCATTGTTGTTTCTTGTCTTGATTTCCGACCATGAAAACGTAAGTTTCATATTTGCACCCATAAAAATATTTACTGCGTCAAGTGAAAATGTTTTTCCGATAAGTTCAAGAGTTTCAGCAAGAGACATTTTCTTATTTATCAGAAAATCTATTATCAGTCCACTGACTATATCGGCTCTGTCTGCTTTTTTGACTGTCAGTAGCTGATTTTCACTCTGCTCTTCAAGTGTCACTTTTCCATGTTTGTTTATGTCATATATAGCATATCTGTTCTTACCTTTTTCTTTTGCTATATTCAGAACCTTTTCAGCAATCTTATAAAGCAAAGGATAATTATCAGCATCTTTAGGATATGAAACTGTTCCCATAGAACAAGTGATCTCTATATCCTTGTTTTTCTCGGCGCATCGCGAAAGTACATTTGACCTTATGGCTCTGAGTATACTTCTGATGTCGTTTTCTTCATCAACACCTTCAAGTATGACCATAAAATCATCATCACTTATACGTCCGACACTTCCCTTGGAAGCAAAGCATTCTTTTAAAACACCCGCAACCACGCACAGAATCTCATCACCAAAAAGATGTCCGTATTTTTCATTTACAATCTTAAAATCATCAATATCAATTATCATGATAGTGAAAACTTCATCACTGTTTTTTAAAATCTTATCTTCTGCCAGTGCAGTTATAGCTTTTTTGCTAAGTACATTTGTAAGAGGGTCTATATTTGAAGAAAAAATATCATCAGCGTTTCTTGTTTTATCATTTTCAGTCTTTGCAGTAATAGTTCCAAGCACTGTTACACTTTCGCTGTCGCCGTCTGATACGGTAAATCCGCTGAAAATATAACTTAACATCTGTTCACCGAAAGTAAGTATACTTGTTTCAATATTGTAGCTGAATCTCGGAACACATTTTTTTACACTCTCACAAAATGCCTCAAAAAACTCAACAGAATCCTGATGTATCATCTGTTCTCTTACCATTCTGAACTTAAAATAATCAAAATCCTCATTTACATATATGTCATTTACATTATAGTCAAAAGAATATATGGAAAACTTATTTGTCGACTGTCTGTATTCAAAAATAATGTCTTTCTGAACACTTACAAGATATCTGAAATTATTTATTATATTTTCAAGTCTGAGCATTCCCTGTTCAAGAAGTACTATATCCTTGATAACAAGATCAATATATTTTACGCCACGCACGAGCATCTGGCGATTTACAGACATTTTGACTATCATATGTCTGTAACTGCCGTCAGCTGACTTCATTCTGATGATATTATATTTAACATCATTTTCTTCTATAGACGCTACTGTTTCTTTAAATGTTTCGAGATCGTCCTGATGAATTGTTCTGGTGATAGAATACAAAACATCATTTGAAAAATAAGTAAAGAACGATTCGTCCGCGTTTTGCGTATGAAAACTCATATCTATCGTTGCTTTTCCTATGAAATATTCATCAGAATCCTTTGTCAGCTGAAAAAACATATTAATCCCTCCAATAACTCTTTATTAGAATATCTTTTCTTCACTTTCATGTTTTGTTGGTCGTGCCATAAGTTCTTTTAAAGGAACACTTATATCACAGTTTTCAAAAAGCACTTTGTAAAGCTGTTCTGTTATAGGCATTTCCACACCCAGTCTGCGACTAAGACCATATGCCGCTTTACAACAGTAATATCCCTCAACTGTTCCGACACGTTCAACAGCCTCCTGAGGCGATATTCCTTGTCCTATAAGAGTTCCTGCTCTTCTGTTTCGACTGTGTTCACTTGTACAGGTAACTATAAGATCACCTATACCTGTAAGTCCGAAAAATGTATCAAGTCTTGCGCCCATTGCAACACCAAGACGTGATATTTCTGTTATTCCTCTTGTCATAAGTGCCGCTATAGTGTTGTCACCATAACCTATACCATCACATATTCCGGCACATACAGCAATAATATTTTTAAGCGCCCCGCCAAGTTCACAACCTATAACATCATCATTAAGATATATTCTCATATAATTATTGCTTAGTGTATCCTGTACATATTCGGCAGCCTTCATATCATCTGATGCTGCAACTATCGTTGTAGGAACTTTTCTTGCAAGTTCCTCAGCGTGTGACGGACCGGACAGAACAACTATCGGGACATTTTTTATTTCTTCTCTTATAACCCGGCTCATAGTAAGATAATCTACATCTTCAAGTCCCTTGCTGGTGTTTACTATAACCATATTTTCGGTTATATACTCTGAAGCCTGTCTTACCACATTTCTTACAAAAACAGAGGGCACACCGATGATAACGATATCTGCACCACTGATACATGACATATCCGCAGTAAGCTTTATACTATCGGGAATTTTTACTCCCGGAAGTTTCTGCTTATGTTCCCTGTCAAGAGCTATCATATCTATTTCACTTTGAAAAACTGACCAAAGCGTAACGTCATGTCCTGATTCAACCGACATAATAGCAAGACTTATTCCGAAACCACCTGCTCCAAGAACAACTATTTTTGCCATTTCACAAATCCCTCCCTCTGGATTTTATTTTTTTGAAAACGAAAATTTATTTTCCGTACCATTTTTTAATCTTTCAATATTTGATCTGTGCATATAAACGATAAGAAGTGTCGAAAGACAAACAAGTGCAGTATGAAGAATAACTGTATTCATAGGAATCTTTTCAACAAAATACTGCATGAAAAAAGTAACTATCGGATAAGAAACAGCCGCAACTATAGACGATAATGATACATACTTTGTAATTATAAGCATCACAATAAATATCGGTATTACTATAGCAAATGTACGCACATCTATTGCCAGAAGCACTGACGCTGTAAGCAGAACACCTTTTCCGCCTTTAAATCCGTAATAGACAGGGAAAATATGTCCGAGCATTACCATAAATCCTGATATATATCCTATAGCATCTATATCTCCGCTGTATCCTGACTTTGAAACAATAAACTTTATAAGCAATATCGTGAGTAACCCTTTCAGAAGGTCACTCAGAAGAGTTGCAAGAGCAGGTCCTTTTCCGAAACATCTGAGCACATTTGTAAGTCCTGCATTTTTGCTTCCGAAATTTCTTATATCCTCTCTTTTTAGAAGTTTTACAACGATTATTGCACTGTTACAGCTACCTATGAAATAGGCAGCAACTATACAAAGAATTATCAGTAAAATATGTCCCATTTTCAATACACCTCATAAAAAATCAGCTGTTGTCTTTTCCTCTTTCCCTGACAATAAACCTTACAGGCGTACCGTCAAGCCCAAATGTCGAACGAATCTGATTTTCAATATATCTCTGATACGAAAAATGAAACAACTCCGCTTTATTTACAAATGTAACAAACGTCGGAGGCTTTGTTGAAGCCTGTGTCATATAATAGATCTTCAGTCTCTTACCCTTATCAGAAGGTGGCTGAACTCTGGTAGTTGCATATGCAAGAACGTCATTGAGCATACCTGTTGAGATTCTCATACAGTTCTGCTGATTTACCATTGATATCATATCATAGAGCTTTTCCACTCTCTGACCTGTCTTTGCAGAAATAAAGAGGAACGGAACATATGACATAAAACTGAAATCATTTTCAAGTTTTGTTCTGTACTCATTCATAGTCTTGTCGTTCTTTTCAATCTTATCCCACTTGTTAACAACAACAATAGACGCTTTTCCCTGTTCATGAGCATATCCTGCAACTTTCGAATCCTGTTCTGTAAAGCCTTCTTCTGCGTCGATTACAATAACACAAACATCTGCTCTGTCAACAGCCATGTATGACCTTAAAACACTGTAACGTTCAATATTTTCGGTAACTCTGGCTTTTCTTCTTATGCCGGCTGTATCAATAAAAATAAATTTTCCTTTTTCGTTTTCGATATAGGTATCAGTTGCATCACGTGTTGTACCTGCAATATTTGAAACAATAACACGTTCTTCTCCTGCTATTCTGTTTATAAGAGATGACTTTCCTACATTAGGTTTTCCTATAACAGCAACTTTTATGCAGTCTTCTTCATAATCTTCAGTCTTATCTTCAGGAAAATACTTAAATACTTCATCAAGAAGATCTCCCGTACCATGACCGTGAGTAGAAGAAATCGGGAAAGGTTCACCGATACCAAGATTATAAAACTCGTACACTTCCATAGGAGTATCGCCTATCTCATCACACTTGTTTACTGCAAGTATGAGCGGTTTTCCACTCTTCTGAAGCATAGCAGCAACATCATAGTCATTTGCTGTAACACCGCATCTTACATCTGTTACAAGCACTATAACATCAGCACTTTCTATAGCAAGCTGTGCCTGCTGTTTCATACGTGACAAAATAAGATCATCTGTTTTAGGCTCTATTCCGCCTGTATCAACTATCATGAATTCTCTGCCACGCCATTCACATTTTGAATATATACGATCTCTTGTAACACCGGGAGTATCTTCAACAATAGAAAGTCTTTTCCCGATAAGTTTATTAAAAAGTGTCGATTTTCCGACATTCGGTCTACCAACAACAGCCAATACCGGTAATGGCATAATTATCACTCCTTAATATAAATACGCTTAAAAAAAACTAGAGGAAGATCTCTCCTCCTCTAGTCATGAGAAAGTCGTTATTACGCTTCCTTCTTGATTACCTCAACGCCCTTATAGAAACCACAGTTCTTGCAAACCTTATGTGGTGAAGTGAGTTCTCCGCAGTTTGTGCATCTGCTGAATGCAGGAGCATCTAACTTCCAAACACTTGAACGTCTTTTATCACGTCTAGCCTTAGACGTTTTTCTCTTTGGTACAGCCATCAATATACCTCCTATCAAGCATATATTTTATTAAGATGAAAAGCAATCACACTGCGATTCGTTCAAATTGCAGCCACAGGCAGTACACAGGCCCTTGCAGTCCTCATTACAAAGAATCTTAGACGGCAACTGCAACAATAAATCTGAAATTGCAATTTCTTTCAAATCAATGCTCTCATTATCAGCAACAATATACTCATCATTATCTGAAGCAAGAGATTTAACGACTACATGTTCAAAATCGTAAACATAAGAACGTTCAAATTCTTCTAAGCATCTGTCACATATAAGTTTCAGGGTAAACTCTGTAGTAAATTTGAGCTTAACTATTCCGGCACGATTAAATGCCTGTCCTCTTATAACTACAGGAGAAGCAAAATCATAGCCATGAATATCAGTAATGTCGGCTAAAGCGACAGAAACATCAATCGGCAGAATTTCTCCCGGTACATTAAATACTTTTCTTAGATTAATAACCATAACTTTTACACCCTTAGAGCATCACGAAAATAATTATACCAAATAAAAGCCTTATTGTCAAGACCTTTTCATTTGAAAATTAGCCTATGAACTTTGTAACGCTCTGTGGCATATCGCTTTCGTTAGCTGATACTGTGAATACGATAGTTGTTTCTTCACCTGTAAGAGCTGAAAGCTTTTCGAGCATATTACCGAGTGCTTCGTAGTCACGTCCGCCGATTTTGAGGATACCGTCAACGAAAATTTCCTTGATGTCATAGTTACCTGCGAGCATACCTGCTACAAAACCGTAAAATGCATCAAAGCCTTCAACCTTGAAGTATTCTGTATCACACCATCTTACCTTATAGCTTATCTGTGTTCTGAGATTTGCACCTTTTTCGATGCAAACGAGATTTCCGTTTGTTGACTTAACGGCTTCGTTCATCATGTCGATAATTATCTTAGTTTTACCTGTTCCTTTTTCACCAGTTATTAATTTTATCATAATATTTCTCCATTCCGCCAATAATTCTTAGTGGCTGTTTTATTTATACTCAGCCGAGCTTAGCTTCAAGCTCTGCCTTTTTATCTTCGTAACCCGGTTTTCCGAGAAGTGCAAACATATTTGCCTTATAGCTTTCAACACCAGGCTGGTTGAAAGGATTTACACCGAGGAGATATCCTGAAACTGCACAAGCCTTTTCAAAGAAGTAGATCATATAACCTACGCTGTACTCTGTAGTATCTTCAAGTTCAAGAACTATGTTCGGTACACCGCCTTCTGTATGTGCAATTACAGTACCTTCCTGTGCTTTCTTGTTTACAACAGACATATTCTGATTTGTAAGGAAGTTAAGTCCGTCAAGATTTTCTGCATCATCTTCAAGGAAGAAATCCTGCTGTGGCTTCTTGATATCCATTACTGTTTCAAACATTATTCTTGAACCGTCCTGGATAAACTGACCCATTGAATGAAGGTCTGTTGAGAATGTAACAGCTGATGGGAATATACCCTTGTTATCCTTACCTTCACTTTCGCCGAAAAGTTGTTTGTACCATTCTGCCATCATAGTAAAGCTTGGATCGTAAGAAACAAGAAGTTCAACACTCTTGCCTTTTCTGTTGAGGATATTTCTGTATGCTGCATACTTGTAACAATCGTTGTTGTCAAAGTCAGCCATATAATCATTCTGAGCCTTTGCAGCACCCTGCATAAGAGCATCGATATCACATCCTGCAGCAGCTATAGGAAGAAGACCTACTGCTGTAAGAACTGAAAATCTTCCGCCAACATCATCCGGAACAACAAATGTTTCATAACCTTCTGTGTCAGCCAGTGACTTGAGTGTACCCTTAGCCTTATCTGTTGTACAGAAAATTCTTTCCTTTGCGCCTTCCTTGCCGTACTTGTCTTCAACCATCTTTCTGAATACTCTGAAAGCAAGTGCAGGTTCTGTTGTTGTACCTGACTTTGAGATAACATTTACTGAAAAATCCTTGCCTTCACAGATAGAAATAACCTGATTGAGATATGACGGGCTTATATTGTTGCCTACAAAATAAATGTCAGGTGTATCTTTCTTGAGGTTGTTATAGAAAGGCGACTTGATAAGTTCGATAACTGCTCTTGCACCAAGATATGAACCACCTATACCGATAACAATAAGTACATCGGAATTTTTCTTAATTTTTTCAGCTGCGACCTTTATACGTGCAAACTCGTCTTTATCATAGTTTTCAGGAAGATCGAGCCAGCCGAGAAAATCGTTTCCGAGACCTTTCTTATTGTGAAGAAGATCAACTGCTGTTTCAACCTGAGGCTTGATGCCTGCGAGTTCATCACTGTTTACAAAGCTTTCAAGATACTTTGAGTTTAATTTTAATGTCATCGTATGGACCTCCATAAAGTTTTTACTTGTCTTACTGTAATTTTACTATATTATGATTTTTTTTTCAAGCCAATAATCGATTATTGTACGTATTCTACAAATATTTTTTTATTATTTGAACATTTTGCCCATTAGTTTTAGCAAAGACTTCAAAAATGTGTTCTCTAAAACAGCTTTTTTTGTTATTAATGGAGTCTCGTAAAGCAAAGTTTCATCACAATAAAAAGCTACTTCTCCTACATACTGCCCTTCTGATACAGGTGCTTTTATATATTCAGGCAAAAACACCACCACTGTCAGATCACTTTCGTGCGATTTGGGTATCACAAGCAAAGGGAATTTTTCAACTTTTACTTCGACTGCTGATTCTGTCCCTCTTTTTACACGAAGTGGTTTCATATATTCCTCTGAAAATCCCGGAATTACAGTCTTATAAAGCAAAAAACCCTTGTCAAGCAATTTTTTTGCGGCTGTAAACCTGTCATCGCTGTTATCGCAGCCAAGGACTACCGCTATATATGATTCATCATTTCTTTTTGCGCTCGCTATTACAGAATATCCTGATTTTTCAGTATGCGAAGCTTTCATTCCTGTTATTCCGTCATAACGATTTACAAGTGTATTTTCATTTACCAGTTCTGTTTTGTTATCACGTATGTACTCAAGACGTGTTGTCATTATCTCATGAAGTTCTTCATAACGGATAAGTTCTGCACAAAGAAGTGCAGTATCATGTGCGGTGGTATACTGATTTTCATCATCATGATTTGCACATGACGTAAATTTTGTGTTTTTCATACCAAGTTCAGTGGCACGTTCATTCATAAGTGCAACAAATTTTTCGGTGTCTCCGCTTATTGTTTCTGCAAAGACTATTGCCGCGTCATTGGCATTTCCTATAAGGAGTCCTTTAAAAAGTTCCGACACCTTTATCTTTTCATTTGCGTCAAGCCATATAACAGCACCGCCGGCATTATGTGCATTCAACGAAGCAGTAAGTTCGGTATCATACCCGTAAAAACCTTCATTTAATTTTTCTACAGCAATAAGAGCTGTCATAAGCTTGTTTACCGCACCCATAGGGACTTTTTCGTTTTCATTCAGCCCTCTGACCACGTATCCTGTCGAAGCTTCCACAAGAACATATGACCGCATACCAAGTCCGTCTATCTCTTCATCGGCAAAGCTACGTGAAAAAAAAGCTTCTGAAAAAATAAGTAACAGTATACAGAATACACCTGCAAATATTTTTTTTATTTTTATCTGCATTTATCATCACCCTAAAAAATATTATCTATTAAAAATTATATATTTTTAAAAATGAAAATATGAAAAATACAAATAAAAAAATACACGATAACACCAGTCTATCGTGTATTTTAGTTTTAAGAATTTATTTTATCACATTGCCATAAAGCTTTTTATTCCTCTTATAAAACCCTCATCGTCAGTGTATGCATTCATTTTAACAGGCTTATCAAGATCAAGGCTAAATATTCCCATTATTGATTTTGCATCAACTGCATATCTTCCGGAAACAAGCTCTATCTTGAAGTTATAGTCAGAAACAAAATTTACAAACTTCTTAACATCATCTACTCCGGACAAAATAATATTCTGAGTAACCATTAAACAAACCTCCAGGAAATGTCGTAATATCATAAAAATCCTACAACTAAACTATAGCACTAAAAATATTAATAGTCAAGTGATTGAAATTTTTTTGTAACTTTAGTATAATGTCATTATAGGCCAAACATCAACTAAAATGCAGTATGCACATATAACTTTACCATATAAAGGAGAATTTATTTGACTGTTTTTTTCATAACTTTCGGTTGTAAGGTAAATTGCTATGAAACCGAATGTATAAAAGAAGAATTTATAAAAACAGGATTTTCTGTATCACATACATCAAACGCTGATGTAATAGTTATAAACTCCTGCACAGTAACATCATCCGGTGATAAAAAACTGTTGCAGACAGTAAGAAAAATGCGAAATGAAAATCCCGATTCCGTCATCGTGCTTACAGGATGCTATCCGCAGGCTTTCAAAGAGAAAGCTGCCTCTGTAACACAAGCCGATATAGTAACAGGAACAAAAGACAGAAAAAAAATCCCTCTTCTTGTGACCGAATTTATCAAAGATCACAAAAGAAATATAATCATAAGAGAACACGCCGGAAACGAGCCTATAGAAGAAATGTCCTGTTCTTCTTTCGATTCAAAAACACGTGCATTTGTAAAAATACAGGATGGCTGCAATCAGTTCTGCTCATACTGTATAATACCCTATTCACGCGGAAGAATACGTTCAAAACCACTCGATGTTCTGAAAAAAGAAATAGAACAACTTGTTTTAAACGGCCACCGTGAAATTGTCCTTGTAGGTATAAATCTTGCTTTCTATGGCGATGAATACGGTATTACTCTTACAGATGCCGTTGAAGTATGCAGCAGTGTAGAAGGTGTTCAAAGAATACGTCTTGGCTCTCTTGAACCTGAAAAAATTCTTGACAGTGATCTTGAACGTCTGTCTGAAAATAAAAAGTTCTGTCCTCAGTTTCATCTTTCTCTTCAGAGTGGCTGTGACAAAACCCTCAGAAATATGAACAGAAAATACACCAGTGCCGAATATGAACAGCTTGTAGAAAAAATAAGGGAAAAATTTGACTCACCGTCAATAACAACAGATATTATGGTCGGCTTTCCCGGTGAAACAGATGAAGACTTTGAAGAAAGCTTAAATTTTGTAAAAAAAATAGGTTTTTCAAAAATACATGTATTTCCCTATTCTGTAAGGGAAGGCACAAAAGCTGCCTCCATGCCAAATCAGATCGACGGCGGCACCAAAACAAAAAGAGCTATGATAATGTCAAAACTCGGTGAAGAACTTGAAGCAGATTTTCTTAAAAAACAAGTTGGAAAAATATTTCCAATATTATTTGAAAAAGAAAACTGCACAGATTTTCATCAAGGATATAGTCCGAATTATACATTAGTTAAAATTAAACGTTCAGACCCTATAAAAAGTTTGCGTAACATGATTTTTTATGTTAATATAAAAGAAGCTGTAAATGATTTTTGTGTCGGTGAGATACAAATAACAGAATAAATTTAAATATCCGCAATTTTCCATAGAGTTTTTGCCGGAAATCATGTGCGGAGAAATGGAGTTTAAAATGTCTGTATTTAGAATTTATGTTGAAAAAAAACCTGAATTTGCTGTAGAAGCAAAATCCCTTCTCAATGATGTAAAAACAGCGCTCAGACTTACAAATCTCGAAAGCATCAGAGTGCTTAACCGTTATGATGCTGACAGTCTGCCTGAAGAAAACTTCGAATATGCAGTAAACACTGTTTTTTCTGAACCGGCTGTAGACGTTACCTACAGAGAAATGCCACAGGCTGAAAATGACGAAAGAATATTTGCAGTTGAATACCTCCCGGGACAGTTTGATCAGAGAGCTGACAGCTGTGAGCAGTGTATTCAGATACTCACACAGGGTGAAAGATGCAGAGTAAAAAATGCCAGAGTATACATAGTAAAAGGCAATATTACAGACGCAGAATTCAATAAGCTCAAGGCTTACCTTATCAACCCTGTTGAAAGCCGTGAAGCATCACTCGAAACATTCGAAACTCTTGATGTAAAATATGACATTCCTACAGAAGTAGAAACTCTTGAAAACTTCACTGAACTCAGTGATGACGAACTTAAAGATTTTATCAAAAAATACGGTCTTGCAATGGACTTTGACGATATCTCCTTCTGTCAGAAATATTTTAAAGAAACAGAAAACAGAAATCCTACAATAACAGAAATCAGAATGATAGATACTTATTGGTCTGACCACTGCCGTCATACTACATTCTCAACAAACATTGAAAATGTATCAATAAGCTCACCATATATAGAAGAAAGCTTTGAACTCTACAAGGAACTGAAAAAAGAACTCGGCCGTGAAGAAAAGCCGATGACTCTTATGGAACTTGCAACGATAGCTGTAAGAAAACTCAAAAAAGACGGTCTTCTTGATGATCTTGACGAGAGCGAAGAAATCAACGCTTGTTCTGTAAAGATAAAAGTTGATGTTGACGGTAAAGACGAAGACTGGATCCTTATGTTCAAGAACGAAACACACAACCACCCAACAGAAATCGAACCTTTCGGCGGTGCTGCCACATGTCTCGGCGGTGCTATACGTGACCCGCTCTCAGGACGTTCATACGTTTACCAGGCTATGCGTGTAACAGGTGCTGCAAACCCTCTTGTACCTGTTGAAGATTCAATAAAGGGTAAACTTCCACAGAGAAAGATAGTAGTTGGTGCTGCTAACGGTTACAGCTCATACGGTAACCAGATAGGACTTGCTACAGGTCATGTTACAGAAATATATCACCCCGGTTATGTTGCAAAGAGAATGGAAATCGGTGCTGTTGTAGGTGCTGCTCCTGCTGAAAATATCAGACGTGAAAGACCTGCTCCGGGAGATGTTGTTATACTTCTCGGCGGAAAAACAGGACGTGACGGCTGTGGCGGTGCAACAGGTTCTTCAAAATCACACACAACAGAATCACTCGAAAGTTGCGGAGCAGAAGTACAGAAGGGTAACCCACCTGAAGAAAGAAAACTCCAGAGACTTTTCAGAAACAAAGAAGTAACTTCTATGATAAAACGCTGTAACGACTTCGGTGCAGGCGGTGTATCCGTTGCTATCGGAGAACTTACTGACGGTCTTATCATAAACCTTGACGCTGTACCAAAGAAATATGATGGTCTTGACGGAACAGAAATAGCTATCAGTGAATCACAGGAAAGAATGGCTGTTGTAATAGCTGCAAGCGATGTTGAAAAGTTTATGAAGGAAGCAGCAAAGGAAAATATCGAAGCTACAAAGGTTGCCGATGTAACTGCCGAACCACGTCTTAGAATGAACTGGAACGGAAAGACCATAGTAAATCTTTCACGTGAATTCCTTAACTCAAACGGTGCTGTAAAACACACAGACATATCTGTAGCAGAACCTGCAATGAACAGTTCATGCAATTATTCTGATGACGCTGAAAGCTGGATATCTATGATCTCCAACCTCAACATCTGCTCACAGAAAGGTCTTGTTGAAAAATTTGACTCCACTATCGGTGCAGGCACTGTTCTCATGCCTTTCGGCGGTGTATATCAGCTTACTCCGGCTCAGGCAATGGCTGCAAAAATTCCGGTACTCAGCGGTGAAACAACAACTGCTTCAATAATGGCATGGGGTTACAATCCTGTTATAAGCGAAAAGAGCCCTTACCATGGTGCTATAATGGCTGTAGTTGAATCGATCGCAAAGGTAGTGGCAGCAGGCGGTAGCTATAAAAAATGCTGGCTCACATTCCAGGAATACTTTGAAAGAACACAGAATGACCCTGCAAGATGGGGCAAGCCTTTTGCTGCTCTTCTCGGTGCACTCAAAGCTCAGCTCGAATTTGGCTGTGGTGCTATCGGCGGTAAAGACTCCATGTCAGGTACATTTGAAAATATAGATGTTCCTCCTACACTTGTTTCATTTGCTGTTTCTACAGCTAAGACAGGTAAGATAGTTTCACCTGAATTCAAGGTAGCAGGAAACAAAGTTATCCTTATCACACCAAAATATGATGAAAACGGACTTCCTGACTTTGAAAGCGTAAGAAGATGCTTTGACAAGGTAGAAAGCCTTATCGAATCTGACAGAGCAAAGGCAGTATGGACACTTTCAGTCGGAGGTATTTCCGAAGGTATCACAAAGATGTGTTTCGGTAACAAGTTTGGTTTCAAATTTACAAAGAAACTTTCAAAAGAACAGCTCTTTGAACCATGCTACGGTTCTTTCCTTGTTGAAATAAACGGCTCTACAAAGGGCAATGAAACTGTAATAGGTGAAATCACTCCTCAGACAGATGAATTTATCATCGATAATATTGACTATACTGTTTCACTCTGTGAACTTCAGAAAGCATGGGAAGCAAAACTTGAACCGGTTTATCCTTGTATCATAAAAACTGAAGACACAAAGCCTGAAGCTTTCACATACGAAAAGAAAATAACTCTCAGCCCTGCTGTAAAGGTTGCAAAACCTCGTGTTCTTATTCCTGTATTCCCGGGAACAAACTGTGAATATGACACAGCAAGAGCGTTTGAACAGGCAGGTGCAATAACAGAAACTATCGTTATCAGAAACCTTTCCGCGTCAGCTATCGAAGAATCTGTAAATGAAATTGAAAAGGCAATCAAAAACTCACAGATCATCATGCTCCCAGGCGGTTTCAGTGGCGGTGACGAACCTGAAGGAAGCGGTAAATTTATCACTGCATTCTTCAGAAATGCAAAGATCAAAGACGCTGTTCATGAACTTCTCAAGAACCGTGACGGTCTTATGCTCGGTATCTGTAACGGTTTCCAGGCACTTATCAAACTCGGTCTTGTTCCATACGGTGAAATCACTGATATGACAGACGAGTCACCTACTCTTACATTCAACACTATCGCACGTCATCAGTCAATGATGGTAAGAACAAGAATAGCATCAAACAAGTCACCATGGCTTGCAGGCTGTGAAGTAAACAGAATTCACACTGTTGCTATTTCACACGGTGAAGGTCGTTTCGTTGCTTCTCCTGAACTTATAAAACTCCTTGCTGATAACGGACAGATCGCTACTCAGTACGTAGACATGAACGGTGAACCTACAATGAACATCAGATACAATCCAAACACTTCTGTATGTGCTATCGAAGGTATTACTTCACCTGACGGACGTGTATTCGGTAAGATGGGTCACAGCGAAAGAAAAGGTAATGATATCTGCAAAAACGTCAAAGGTGCCAAAGATCAGTTCATCTTTGAAAGCGGCGTAAAGTATTTTGCTGACTAATTAATCGCATACAATACATAACAAAAACAAGCAGTCTTTCATAACGACTGCTTGTTTTTTATTGTATTCAACATATTCCGAATTCTGCTATAAAAAATTCTTTCTTATTATCTTTCACTTTTATCTCAACTGTATGATGAGCAGAACTGTCAAAACTGCATACGTGTTTAAGTACTACATTTCCCCAGCCGTATATACTTTTCCCCTGAATCAGTGCTGCTTTTTTTCCGTCTATATAAACATCAGCGTCGCTAAAACGTTCGGTTTTATCATGCTTGTATGTTATAAACAAATGTCTGAAGTCTGCTTCAAATTTCAGTAGTTTGTTTGTCAGATCATTTTTCATTTTCATACCGTTTTCAAAAAATTCACAAGCACTTTGTTTTTCATACCCTTCCATAATAACTTTTTCAGGAGGATAAGGCATATATCCGCTGTACTCAACAGAATAGACAGGACTTCCGGTTATGACTTCCTCATCAGTTTCCATATCTGACAAGGTTTCAAAATAATTTATAATACATTCGGCAATAAAGCGTTGTCCCCATTCATTAGGGTGTATCCAGTCATCTGAATACATACTCCACTCAAAGCCTTTTTCTTTTATCATACAGCTAAGTGTATCAGCAATACTGAACATAGGTAATCTGTAATGTTCCCCTATCTTTTTCATATATCCCTGACTCGAATAAAATGACTGATTTATCATAAAAAGCAATATAACTGCAGGCTTTGACGGAAGCGACAACATTTTATGTACAAGACTCTCAAAAGAAATCATATGTTCACGGGTACATTCATTGTTGACTGCATATTCGATAAAGACTATATCAGGTAAGTTATCATCGGTTATCTCCTTACTGGTTATTGACAATCCCATAAACGAATTTGCACTTTCAGTTGAATAATTTGAATAACAAATTTTTTTATCATCATATTTAGCTGTCATATATTCAAAAAAAATCTTTGTATAATCTTCCTTAATGTATCTCTCGCCATTCCAGCCCTTTGTTATAGAACCACCGGAAAATGCGATACGAACTTCGTCTTTTTCAAGTGCTTTTTTTATCCTGAAATTATTCCCGTACGAATATAATGATGCTGATATATCATTTTTATAGATTTCGGATATCATTTTCACCACTCCTAAAAAATTTTATCTTTTAATACTATAATATCATCAAAAGATAAACAAATCAATGGGACATCAGATATAATCTCCGCATTATTATTTTGTGCAAACAGTAAAATTTATTGAATTTTTAAAAGCTTATATCTATAACTATTGACAAATTCAAAATATATGTGTAAAATAAATATAAGTAATAAAAAAGAGGTGATATAATGAAGCAAAAACTGGTAAGTTGTTTTGTTGCAATGTCTATGTGTGGTTTTCTGATACCATTTCCATCAGCTGATAATATGTCGATGAGCAATCCTGTAATAAAAAATAATTCTGATAATAAAACTCACACATCTGACAACAGCACTGATAACTCTTTATTAATTGATAACAATACTCCGGTTCAGATATCTGTCAGAGAAGATACAAAGTTTCTCAAAGAAAAATTTGGTTCATGTTTTTCTGTGGGAACGTGCGTCAGTCCTCATGAACTCGATACCGGCTCAGAATTTATCCTTAATCATTTTAACAGCATCACCCCGGAAAATGAACTGAAACCTGATACTATACTTAATCAGCAAGCTTCCGAATTATACGGAAACAACGTTAACACTCAGGTCTTTTTCAATGACAATGTACGCAAAACGCTGAAGTTCTGCGAAGATAACAATATTCCGCTAAGAGGTCACACATTTGTCTGGCACAGTCAGACGCCCGACTGGTTTTTCAAAGAAAATTTCAGATATGACGGTGCCGATGTAACACCTGAAATAATGAATCAGCGTCTTGAAAACTTTATAAAAAATACTTTTGAACTTCTGGCAACTGATTTTCCAAATCTTAAAGTTTATGCATATGACGTATGTAACGAACTTTTTGAGAACAACGGTGGCGGTTTCAGAAAACCCGGCTCAAACAACTTATCAATGGGAAAATCATACTGGACAAAAATTTACAGTGATGACAGCTTTGTTATAAATGCATTTACATATGCAAGAAAGTATGCACCCAAAGACTGCAAACTCTATATAAACGACTTTAATGAATACATTCCTGCAAAAACAAATGACATATACAACATGGCAATGAAACTTAAAGATCTGGGACTTATAGACGGCATAGGAATGCAGTCACATCTTGATACAAGTTACCCTGATATAAAGACATATGAAAATGCACTCAATAAATTTATTTCTACAGGGCTTGATGTTCAGATAACAGAACTTGATATAACCTGCACTGATTTTGCTGTTCAGGGAAAATATTTTAAGGACATATTCACACTTGCAGCCAAAAATGCTGAACACATCAGTTCTTTCACACTATGGGGCACGCATGACTCAATAAGCTGGAGAAATTACAGCAACCCTCTCCTCTTCGGTGCAAATTACAGTGAAAAAGAAGCATATAAGCAGGTTATGAGTATAACTAACGCGGATATAAAATAACAGATACTATATAGTATATAAAAGCAGAACGTCTTTGGAATGTTCTGCTTTTTTTGTGTCTTCTCCACTTTTTATAGTGGTAAATATGTTATTGCCAAAAGAGGATAAAAACCATGAACAACAGGCAATATTTATTGTGAAAATTACGAA
Source organism: Ruminococcus sp. (assembly GCA_015066745.1). Lineage (GTDB taxonomy): Bacteria > Bacillota > Clostridia > Oscillospirales > Ruminococcaceae > HUN007. The sequence goes on from SVNW01000036.1 coordinate 18,716, forward strand.
TAAAAAATTTACATGGTAAAATCATTACTTTTTAAGGTTATATTTTTACTTGTTTATGATATATTTTTACTTAAATTATATATTAAAAACGCAAAATCACTGCATTGATTTAATATAGCATAATTTGCGAAAACACATTTTATTTATTATAATCTGTAAAGTCAAATAATAAATATTTTTCATATTATTTTCCTGTCAATATAACCAACGTTTCTCTGATCTATCAATGTCTTTTTGATGGCATTTTAGTTTTAAAGCAAATTTTAGTGAAAATGCACATTTAACATATGATATTGCGTTTACGTTGTATGTAACTTGACATATATTTTTTTTTATTGTACAATAAGCTTGTAAAGATTAAATGCTCAAATGTATTGGTTATCGGTTATTCCGATAATGTCATCGGGTTATTGGTGGCAAAAACAGATTCATATTTAATCAGTATATCGATACTTATGTTTAATTTTAAAGAAAGAGGTATTTGAATGAAACAAAAACGTAGACTTTTAAGTTGTTTCCTCGCAGTTTCCCTTGCACTTGGTATGTCACCTGCAGAAGGATTACTGGATAGTGCTTATGACTTTGTAACAACTGTAGACGCAGCATCTCCCGGAGATAAGCTTTCCGTTGGTTACGGTACTTCCCAGCACAAAGGTACAAGTGATGGTTACAGCTACGAAATCTGGATCGACCAGACAGGCGGTAACGGTACAATGACTCTCGGTCAGGGTGCTTCATTCAAGGCTGAATGGAGTGCAAATGTAAGCGCAGGTAACTTCCTTGCCCGTCGTGGTCTTGACTTTGGTTCAACCAAAAAAGCTACAGATTACGAATATATCGGTCTTGATTATGAAGCTGACTATCGTCAGACAGGTAGTGCAAACGGTAACTCACGTCTTTGTGTATACGGATGGTTCCAGAACAAGGGCGCAGCAGGAAATGTTCCGCTTGTTGAATACTACATCATCGAAGACTGGGTAGACTGGTGTCCTGATGCTCCTGGTAAGATGGTAACAATCGACGGTGCACAGTATAAGATTTTCCAGATGGATCACACAGGTCCTACTATCAACGGCGGTTCTGAAACATTCAAGCAGTATTTCTCAGTTCGTCAGAGCAAGAGAAAATCAGGTCATATCACAGTTTCTGACCACTTCAAAGCATGGGCAGCTCAGGGTTGGGGTATCGGTAACCTCTACGAAGTTGCTCTCAACGCAGAAGGCTGGCAGAGCAGTGGTGTAGCTGATATCAAGAAGCTTGACGTTTACACAACACCAAAGGGTGAGACCGGTTACACACCACCAACAACCGAAACACCACAGCAGCCATCAATACAGGGTACAGCTCCTTCCGGTTCAGGAACAGGTATCTCGGACGGATTTGAAGGAAGCGGTACAACATGGACAGGACGTGGCGATGGAGTTAAGCTCCTTCTCACAAGCGATCTTAAATCAGGCGGTTCCAAGTCTCTCGCAGTAACAGGCAGAACAGCTTCATGGAACGGTGTTTCTGCTTCTTCTTCAGAACTTAAAGCCGGTGGCTCATATTCATTCAGTTCACAGGTTACATACAAAAACAGCAGTTATGCATCATCAGGTTTTGAATTTGGTGTTCAGTACGACCTCAATGGTGAAACAAACTATGATAATATAGGTTCTGCAACTACTTCAAGCGGTAAATGGGCAGATCTTTCAGGCAAATTCACAATCCCTACAGGTGCAGAAAACATCTCACTCTACATCCAGTCAGCTTACACAGAAAGTGATACAGCTGCTGATATGCTTGACTTCTTTATTGATGATGTAAAACTTTCTTCAAGCGGAAGTACAGGTAACACTGGTAACAACAATACCGGTAATAATAATACTGGTAATAACAATACAGGCAACAACAACGGAACAAGCGTATCAACATCTGACAGCCTCAAGGGCAAATTTGCTTCATGCTTCAAGATGGGTACATCCGTAAGCCCTCGCGAACTTAGTTCAGGTGCTTCATTTATCAAAAAACACTTCAACAGTATTACTCCTGAAAATGAATTGAAACCGGATTCACTTCTCCAGCAACAGGCTTCAATTCAGGGCGGTGACAATACACACGCCGTAGTTTCACTCAGTAGCGCTGCTCAGACTCTTAAATTCTGCGAAGACAACAATATCGGCGTTCGTGGTCATACATTCGTATGGTACAGCCAGACTCCTGACTGGTTCTTCCGTGAAGGATTCCAGAGCAACGGTAACTATGTTTCAGCAGACATCATGAACAAGCGTCTTGAAAACTTCATCAAGGATACTTTTGATTTACTCAAGAAAGAATATCCAAATCTTAACGTTTACGCTTACGACGTTTGTAACGAACTCTTCCTCAACGATGGTGGCGGACTCCGTCCGGGCGGTAACGCAAGTTCAGGTGGTTCAAACTGGACACGTATTTACTCTGATGACAGCTTTATCATCAATGCTTTCACATATGCAAGAAAGTATGCTCCGGCAGGATGTAAGCTCTACATCAATGACTATAACGAATATATCCCTGCAAAGACAAACGATATCTATAATATCGCTATGAAACTTAAACAGAAAGGTGTTATTGACGGTATCGGAATGCAGTCTCACCTTGATGTAAGTTATCCTTCAGCACAGGTTTACAAGACAGCACTTGAAAAGTTCCTCAGCACAGGTCTTGAAGTTTCCATAACAGAGCTTGATATCACAACAAGCAACAACTTCACAGCTCAGGCTTCCCTCTTCAAGCAGATCTTCGAGATGGCTGTTGAAAACAGAGATCAGATCCCTTCATTTACAGTATGGGGTACACATGACCCGATAAGCTGGAGAAGCAGTCAGAACCCTCTTCTCTTCGGTAACAACTATACAGAAAAAGAAGCTTACAAGCAGGTTATGAGCATAAATGTTCCTTCAGGTGGTAGCAATAACGATAACAACAATAATGGCGATACTAATATCCCTGTAGTAACAACTACTGTATTAAACCCGGGTACTTCTGTTAAATTCGGTGATATCAACGGTGACGGCGATATCGATCTTTCAGACCTTACATTAATTTCAATATATCTCCTCGGAGACAGAGATCTCACTGCTGACCAGAAGCTTGCTGCTAACGTTTCATACGATAGTTCTGTTGACGTAGCTGACCTCGCACTCCTCAAGCAGTACATCTCAAAGGACAATGTTCAGCTTGGTAAAGGATATACAGGAAACACAAGCAATTCACAGGGAAACTCAAATACAAACCAGGGTTCCAATAATGGCTCAATAAACGGTTCTGCTCCTACAGGTTCTGGCACAGGTATCTCAGACGGTTTTGAAGGTTCAGGTACAACATGGGCTGCACGTGGCGAAGATGTATCAATTCTTCTTACAAACAGCTTAAAGAGAAGCGGTTCCAAGTCTCTCGCAGTAACAGGCAGAACAGCTTCATGGAACGGTATCTCAGCATCTTCTTCTGATCTTGCTGCAGGCGGTTCATATTCATTCGATTCATACGTTACTTACAACAACAACACTTATTCTACAGCTGGTTTCGAATTTGGTGTTCAGTATGACCTCGGCGGTGAAACACAGTATGAAAACGTAGGCTCAGCAACAACTTCAAGTGGTAAATGGGCTGAACTTTCAGGTGATTTCTCAGTTCCTGCAGGTGCTACAAATGTTTCACTCTACATTCAGTCAGCTTATACAGAAAGTGATACAGCAGCTGATATGATAGATTTCTTCGTTGATGACGTACAGTTTACAAAGAATAGTAGCAACACAGGTAACAGTACAACTACTCCTTCTTCCGGAACAATGGTAGGTTCAGTATCAAACGGTACATGGTCAAGTACATGCGATACATCATGGATCGATCCAAGCAAGCCAATGGTTGCATTCACATTTGACGACGGTCCGGTTGGAACTGCAAGCAATGCAACATCTATAAGAATTCAGAATGCCCTCACAAAGAATGGTTATCATGCAACATTCTTCTACTGGGGTCAGAAAATAAATGGTTCAAACAGTGCTGAAATCAAGAGAGCATTTGATGCAGGTTTTGAAATAGGAAACCACACATATTCACATCCATACCTTACAAACCTTTCAGCATCAGGTGTACAGAGTGAAATCAACCAGACAAAAACTATCCTCAACGGTATAGTAGGCAACGGTGACTTCCTTGTAAGACCTCCTTATCTTAGCGTAAACGGTACTGTTCAGTCAGCAGCAGGCGTTCCGCTCATCAACTGCGGTATTGATACTGAAGACTGGAACAACGCAAGCAAAGATGCAATCGTAAACAAACTCAAATCCGCTATGCAGAATGGTTCACTCAACAAGCAGATAGTTCTTATGCACGAAACTTACGAAACAACAGCTGCTGCTATGGAAGAATTACTCCCATACATGAAATCACAGGGCTGGCAGGTAGTTTCAGTATCTGAACTCTTCAAAGCAAGCGGTAAACAGCTCAAAGCAGGTACTGCTTACACATCAGCAAAGTAATAGTTAATCATTATTACAGAAAATCCCTTTCAATAAAAAATAAATAATAAAAAAATACAGGTTGAATAAATTTTTCAGCCTGTATTTTTTTATTGTTTTTTAAACGTTTCTTATTATTTCCACGTACCCATTCCTATAAGTGACTTGAGCATATTGCAGAACTCTACAGCAGCTCTTGAAAGGTACTTATTTTTTTTGTATATAAGCTTTATATTTCCTTCAAGTTCAGGATTGTTTATCGCATAATAAACCGGGTGGTCAGAAACATCTGCAAACTTTACATATGTATCCGGAATAAAAGCCACTCCTAACCCCGAGCGTACAAATGAAAATATAGTTTCGAGATTATTTGACTTAAACGCAATAAACGGTGTAAATCCTGCACTTCTGCAGATTCGTTTTACCGTCTGATATCTGCTGTCTGTATTATTGTAAAAAATAAATTTTTCATCTTTGAACATTTCCAGTTCTACGTTATCAGATATAAAGAGCTTTTCAGAATTCAGCTTAATATCCTCAGCACTCAGGGCATATTCTGAAATTTCATTATTTATACTCTTTTGTGCAGGAACAGCAAGATATAATTTTTCCATGCACAGTTCCTCAACATTATAAAGTTCATTATCAACCACTGAATTTCCTATCATTATATCAAGCTCGCCTCTTGAAATAAGTTCTTCAAGATTTCCATATGAATCTTCATATATCGATATCTGTATATCAGGATATTTTTTATGAAAATTCAGTATCGTCTTCATGAGCATATTTGCTGAATAAAATGTTGATGTACCTATCTTGAGTGTGCCGTTTTTCATTCCTATAAGCTCACTCATTTTCATAGTCATATCATCTTCAAGATCTTTCATTTTATTTGCAGTATCAATAAATATCTGACCTGCTTCTGTAATAGTTATCGGTGAGTTGCTTCTGTCAAAGAGTATAACGCCAAGAGAATTTTCAAGATTTATAATAAATTTACTTAAAGATGGCTGGGTAACAAACAATCTCTTTGCTGCCTTTGAAAAACTTCTTTCTTCAGCAACTGCAAGAACATATTCTATCTGTTGCGGTGTCATATTATCACTTCCTTTGTTTTGATCAAGCTTTGTGTCGGTACCGAATAAATATATATCTATTATAATTATAATAATTTTTTTAATTTCAGTCAATAACTATCCTGTCATATCTTCTATAAGCTTTTCAAGTTCACTGCGTGTATTTACCGATATACCGGCTAATACACGATTTCTGTCATATTCATTAAGAAAGCTTGTCTTTTCATCAAGCACAACATACGGTTCATCTGAATTTCCTCTGAAAAGAGCCAGATTTCCGTTATAATCTTTTAAAACGAATGAAATATTATTTGTAACCGAAATATCTTCTGAGTTTCTTCGTATATCCGAAGTTGTAAATAATATTATTACTATACCTACCACAAGAGAAGATGTTACTGTCCATAAAATCATATTAAAGGGAAACTTTTTTATACTCATATCCAAAACCACCATTGATATTTTTATTTCATATGTAATTATTATCATATTTTCTTTTATTATTCATAAAATAATTTTGCCACTACTTTTTTCTACATTTTTCTTTCAGGAAATATAATATAATAATTTACATAAAATAGAAATAAGGAGTATTTGTAATGCGTATCAAAAAATTTTTATCTTTCACATTAAAGTTTCTTTTATCACTGTTTTTTATGCTGATAATAATTGTTTCTATACTTTCATGTGTTATTGCAGTTTATTTTGTGGATATGATGAAAACGACAGAACTTATAACTATTGATGACAAGCCCTTCAGGACTCATTCATCGATATACGCTATAAACAATAATACAGGTACATACGAACTGATATATAAAAGACTCTGCGACAATAATGATATAAAGATGTCAGTTGACCTTGATACCCTTCCCCCTCACGTTGCAGACGCCTTTATATGTACAGAAGATGAGCGATTTTACGAACATCAGGGAGTAGACTACAAGCGTACTGCAGGAGCCTTTATAAACGAATTTATAAATATGTACGGCTCTGTGCAGGGCGGTTCTACGATAACTCAGCAGCTTATAAAAAATATAACCGATGACAATGAAACAACATGGGAAAGAAAACTGCGTGAAATATTCAGGGCATTAAAACTTGAACAACATTATACAAAAGATGAAATTCTTGAAGCATATCTCAACACTATATACTTCGGACAAGATGAAAACGGAAGCAATATGTACGGTATCGAAGCCGCCTCTATTGGATATTTCGGAAAAAGCGCTTCTGAACTTACAATCGCCGAATCCGCTTCCCTTGCAGCTGTTCCGCAAAATCCGTACTATGAAAATCCTATAAGCAACTATTCTGAAAATCAGGAAAGAAAAAATTATTCACTTACCAAAATGTTTGAACTAGGAAAAATTTCTTCAGACGAATACGAAACAGCTATCAACGAAACTGTACTGGTTGCAAATATGCCTGAATTTAAAGAAAAATATCCTGAATATAAAACTCTCACACAAGATAAATTTGTAAATCCCGAAATAAATTCATGGGCTGTTGACACAGCTATAAATGAATTTTGTGAATATCTTGTAAAAGAAAAAGATATGTCAGAAGAACAGGCCTTCAGAGAATTTTGTAAAGGCGGATATGAATTATATATAACAATAAATCAGGATATTCAGAATGAACTTGAAAAAAACTATGCCGACCTTACATTTTTTCCGACTGCAACTAATGAAAACGGAGAAACCGTACAGTCAGCATTTGTTGTACTTGATTATCACGGCAGAATTTTGGGAATCATGGGCGGTATAGGAACTAAAGAAGGTTCTCTTTGCTGGAATCACGCCACAATGACAAATCGTCAGCCCGGTTCGACCATAAAACCACTTTCAACATACGGATACGGAATAGAAAACGACCTTATAACCTGGTCTTCTCTATTTACAGATGCTCCGCTGGAAGCCGGAACTGTCACTGCAGAAAAATGGCCTGAAAACTATAATAATTTCTGGAGTTACAAAGCAAATACAGTAAATTATTTTCTCAAAAAATCACTTAACACTCTTCCTGCACAACTCTGTGTAAATTTTGGAACAGATAATATTTTCAACTTTGCAGTAAACAATATGCATCTTGACCTTGACCCTGATTATGACAATAATTACGCTCCGCTCAGTGTAGGAGCAACAAACAAAGGCCCTACCCTGCTAAACACCGTAAACGCATATATGCCATACGGAAACGGCGGAAAATACTACAAAGCACATATACTCGAACAAGTAGTTGATATAGTAAGTGATACTATAATCATTGATAATTCTTCTATGGACTATGAACAGGCTGTAAGTGCTGATACCGCATATATAATGAATAAAATGCTACAAAATGTAGTTAATCCAAATCAGCCCGACAATGAACCCGGAACAGGCGTAACCGCTTTTCTTCCAAATAAAACTGTTGCCGGAAAAACAGGTACAACTCAGAACTGGCGTGATATTGCATTTGTCGGTCTTACAGAAGATTTTGTAAGCGGAATCTGGATAGGTTATGCTAACGGTGAAAATCCCTACGCAATAAAAAACACTAAAGCTGCTACCGTATGGAAAAACGTCTTCGGAAACTTCGCCAACAATTACAAATCCGATGCTTCATATCCTGAATGTGCTACTGTCAAAGACCATCACTACTGCACCCAGACAGGTCTTCTCGCCTCCCCTGACTGTCCACGTTCAAAAGAACCCGGGTATTATAAAAAAGACTATAATGAATATTGTACTGCTCATTGACACATAATAATTATATAATTTTGTGTTCCTTTCAAAGTAAATGCAACAGGTATATTTCTTCTTGTTGCGTTTACTTTGAAAATTTTTTGATTTTTTACCAAAAATGCTTTTGTGAATTAGCTATTGACAAATACTATATCTGGTGCTATAATAACAATGAAGAAGTAAAGTGAAATCCACCGTATTTCACACCAAAAAGCACTCTACAGGGTTCAGCTGTAGAGTGCTTATTTTTTTGTGTCAGATTATTTTTTTGTTTTATCCTTGTTGTTCCTAAGCATCTTATGTAGCTCAGATAAACAGTTGGCTATAACGCTCGCAAGGACTGACATAACGAAAGAAGTAAAACCCACCAGACACACCTCCTTCCGAGCGGAAAGTATCCGACACAATAATAATTATATCATTTTTATTAATAACAATCAACAAAATAGTCTAAAATATTTATGAATATTACAACCAAGTAAATTTTCAAATAAAATCTATACCGGATTTAGAAATTAATTCCATTATTTATTTTTAAAAAAATTTTTCAAAAAACTATTGACATGAGATAGTTTTAGTGATATAATTATTAAGCACTCGAAATGAGGAAGATTTAAATATCGCGGGATGGAGCAGCTCGGTAGCTCGTCGGGCTCATAACCCGAAGGTCGTCGGTTCAAATCCGGCTCCCGCAACCAGTAAAACTCTGATGTGAATGCATCGGAGTTTTTTTATTGCAATAGTAGGTCTGCAATGGTATAATATAAGAGAATCGTATTGTTTGATAAATAAGAATTTGATGAATTGGTAAAAGTGTTTATTATTAATTAAAAGGGAGATAAGAATGAATAAAGATATCATTACATTGCCACAGCACATTTCTATTCCTAAAAATGCAGCTTATTGCAGGCATAACAAATTTTTAGAATATCATTTTTATGATAAATACGGAAATATTTTGCTTGAATATATTGATGAAACAAATGATAAATATGATTCGCCTAATATATACTACAAGTATGAATATAATGCTGATGGAACAGTTGCATCACAAACGCAGGAATATGCTCTGGGTACTTCAACAATACTGTACACGTACAACCCGGATAAAACAATACTGACTTTAAAAGAACAGGATTGGAATTATTATATCAAGTTTGAATATGATCAGTATGGAAGTGTTATCAGAGAATATAGGGTTGATGAACGATATGATGAATGTACGCTTGAAACAGAATATGAAAATATATATGAAAACGGGAAATTAGTTCTTCAGCGTGAAAAAGAAATAGATATGTTATCCATGGAAAAAACTTATGAATATGATGATAACGGAAACGTTTCGAGAGAAATTATTAAATCACAGTATATGAATACACTTATAACAGATACAAAATTTACGTATTATGACGACGGAAGAATAAAAACCCAAAACATACATTATGATAGTAATGTAGACGTGTACAGTGAATATGTTTATATTTCGTTGATTTAGTTAATTACAACCTCTAGTTTGTTGGAGCAACAAATTCCAATTTATATTACTATTATACAGCCACCTATCAACATTACATTTATCAAAACCCCCGTATTTGATACCAAAATTCAAATACGGGGGTTGTTGTGTTTTAAATATTAAATTTTAAGATTAAAAACAGCTCTGTAAGCATATTCTGTGTTTTGTGAAAAAATGTTGCTACTACCTTTTGTACCTTCAGAAGTAACATTTAAAGATTTCTTTAACATTTCAAGTCCTGCGTCTGATATTTGTACGGAGTCCGCTCTTTTTTCTTTGTTACGGCTTGCAACAAACTCCGATGCTCTTTTTACATCACCTTTTGGAATATTTATAGCACAGGCTTTATTTTTTTCGATAAGTGCTTTTGCTGTAGGCTGACTTGTAAGATAATTTAGTTCAGCTTTCGAAATATTTGTAAGTATCTGCATAAAACCAACTCCTATTTACATAAAAAAACGATGGACACACCTATATAATATATATCGGCATATCTTCATGATTTTTAATAAGCGATTGCATAATCTCATAGCCCGTCTTACGCAGATAAGCATTACCTCGTTTTGAGATCTTCCGTTCCGAAGCGTTGAACGCACCGGACTGATAAGGCGGAGCATCAATACCTGCATAAGCGATAAGGGAATGCTTGTTTCTGAAACGTCGTACATCGCCTATCTCAGCGATGATATAAACGGCAGAAAGGAAACGAATGAACAGTTTTATGTCATGGGTAGGCGGCAAGAAGTCACTGCGTGATGCAGTGCTTGCAAGATTTCCTCCCTATTATGAACGATATATCGAAGTCTTCGGCGGTGCAGGCTGGATTCTGTTCCATAAGCCACCCGGCAACGACTTCGAGGTGTACAACGATTTTAACAGCAATCTGGTGAACCTGTACCGCTGTATGCGAGATAACCCGAACAAGCTGAGATATGTCCTTGACTCCCGTCAGGACTTCGAGTGGATTGCAAGCCTGCATAAACGTGGACTTTTTCCGAGATTTCGGGATTATGACAGGGCTGCAAAGTTCTATCAGCTTGTCAGATACAGCTATGCGAGTGGGCTTGACAGCTTCGGCAGTCAGCCACATTCCATATGGTCTGACTTTCCGATGATAGATATGGCAGCTCGCAGGATAGATATGGCAGCTCGCAGATTGCAAAAGGTTGTGATTGAAAACAAAGACTTTGAGAAGCTCATCAGGCAGTATGACCGCCCTGTGAGCTTTTTTTATTGCGATCCGCCGTATTTTGCAACGGAGAACTATTACAAAGATGTGGGATTCACGACGAAAGACCACATCAGACTGCGAAAAACAGATAGAGAGAAAAGATGACCTGATCGAGCGGCTGCTGAATACATATCTTCCGACCAATTCTGCCGCAGCGGAATAAATACAGGATTATATGCGGAGTTTAATATGCTGCTGAGATAAAAAAACGGGCACCGGTGATGATCCGGCGTCCGTTTTCGGTTTTGCGGTTCGGGAAGTTCAGCTGTGATCATCCGATCTTCTCAAAGCCCATTTCCATGCCTTTATTTTCTTTGCCGTCAGACCAGAACAGTCTGCCGTCCTTTTGACGGAAAAATGCAGTGCCGTCGCTGTATACTACTGTGCGGGTTTCGGTTCCGTCCTCTGCCGTGACAATATGTGTCAGCGTTCCGCCGCCCGTGCATTCCAATCCCATGTTGTCAGACATACCGCTGCACTGATAGCTCCAGACATTGTCTTCGGATGCGCTGTCTGCCCAGTGAATTGTCACAAGATAGCCTTCATCCTGCCCGCCGATCTGAATGGTGCATCTGTCGTACTGCCAGATTCCGATGTAATCGGAGAAATCATCTTCACGCTGATCTTTGGGCAGCAGTCTTGCCATGCCGCCGTTTCCAAGATAGAACGCGCCCTTGCCGTCCGGTTCGCAGTCGTATGTTCCGTTCCAGACCTCGTTGCTTTCTTTTTCACGGAATACGAAAAGCGGAGATCTGCTCCCGTCCGGATGCTCGTCATATTCCAGTTGCACAACACCGTTTTGCCGAAGCGAACCGTCCTTCGGCTGATAAATATAAGTGCCGTCTGCGTTCACCGTGACATATCCTTCATCAATGAAAAATTCACCGGGTTTCTCGTCCCGAAGCTGATAACGATATTCACCGGTAAGCACGCTGACATCCGGCTCTGCCGGCACATAGTCTTCGATCGGGCTGATATATTTTGCCTCGATATAGCCGATTTTATTCTGATAATTCACAGCACACCAGCCGGATTGATCGGGAACGGCATAATAATTGACCTGTGTGCCGTTCGGGATTTCAATCAGAACCTCTGCATAGGGGTGCGTCCCGCTCATCAGTTTGACATCGGCATTGACAGAACCGCCGAGGACATTGTCGCCGCCGAGTGCCGGATCATAGGGCGGAATATCCTTGACGGACTGTGCGGCAATATAACCGGTCTGATCCTGAAATACGGTCATGAACCAGCCGGATACGCCGCTTTCCTTCACGCTGATCTGTGTTGCATCCGGAATTGTAATCAGCGTTTCAGAATTGGAATCCGGCTGACTCTTCACTGCGGTATCTCCGATTACATAGCCGCCGAACAGATCTGGCCCCGGCTTTGCAGCGGCTTTTTGCTCAATGTTGACGCTGACATTTCCGTCCGAATCCAATGAAACATCGACGGACTGCCCGTTGACTTTGATGTCGGTGTCATCCAGCACGGAAGATGCAATATCCTTTGCTGCGGACATGGTTTCATCATTGATGTTGACGGTGCAGCCGGTCAGGCTGACTGCTGCGATCAGGACTGCAATTGCGATCATTTGCTTTTTCATGGTACATTCTCCTTTGCCTTATCAAAATTTGATCATTTGGTTTCATCAGCTCTCCTGCTGACAATGCCATTATAGCAAATGATAAAGCGTTTGTGTACAGAATTACAAATTTGTAATTGCGTCAGAAAATCACTCTGCGCAGGACATATTCACCGTCTGCGGTCAAGGCGATCTCATAGGTGCTCATATCATCCATTGCAAGATGCTTTTTCAGGCGTGATATGTTGACACGGATCGTGTTTTTACTGTCCTCAACGTCGTAGCCGTAGATCGTTTCATAGATCTCATGATAGCTGATGCGCGCGCCGATGCGGGATGCAAGCAGATAGAGAATCTGCAATTCTCTTTGCGGCAGTGAGCATACATTGCCGTCCAGTTCTGCGGTTCCTGAAAACAGGTCGATCGTCAGATCCGGAAGCTCTATGCGCGGATGCTGCGCTTCCGGTCTGGCATTGCGGCGAAGCTGCGCCTCGATGCGCGCTCTCAGAACATTCAGGTCATAGGGCTTTGTGATGTAGTCATCGCCGCCACTGCGAAAGCCCATGATCACATCATCATTTTCATCGCGCGCAGTCAGGAAAATAACCGGTGCCTGTGTCTTTTGGCGCAGGATTTTGCAGAAATCCATGCCGTCGCCGTCCGGCAGCATCACATCGAGCAGAACAAGATCCGGCGCGCATTCTTCCAACAGAAATGCCGCCTGCTGAACGGAATCCGCACAATGTACGGTATAACCCTCTTTTTCCAGAAAGTTCTGATTGATCCGCATGATATCGGAATCATCCTCTACAAGCAAAATATGTGCCATAGCAACCTCCGCGATTACAAAATCGTAATCCTGTTTGATTTTCGTTAAAAATATGGTATAATGAATGCAAACGCATTCATTATAATTTATTTTTGTGCCCTTGCAGATCCGCAGATCAGAGATCTGCTCCCTGCATATCGGGCGATTATACCATAAACGCTTCGCTTACATGGTATAATAAGATTCACAGTCTGTGAAAGGAGTGAGCCCCGTGGGAAAACATACATCCAAAAGCCGTTCGCTGCGGCGCACGCTTTTGATTGCCTTGATCTCGTGCCTGATTGCCGTGCTGGGCATCTGCACAGCTATTTTCAATATGATCTATCAGCAGGCATCGGTGAATGTCAATCTGTATTCCGGCGAACTTGCCGGTCAGACCGTTTCCGCAGTCTCCGATGCATACTATCAGCAGTTTTTGTCTTCACAGCAGCAATATCTGCGGGATTTCGGCAGGGAAATGGCGCTTCAGCTGTATCAGTTTGACATGAGCGCGGAAGACCGCCGCGAAAATCTGCAATATCAGGCGTTCAATTACTTCAACAATGCCGATGTGTTCTTTCTGTATGACGGCGAAGCGCTGCACAGCTATGAGCTTGGTACGGCTGACAATGCAGACCTCATCATGCAGGATGCGATCGCCGTGTTCAATCAGAAAGCAGCCGAAATGCCGGAATACTACGGCAGCCAGACTGATTTTTTGGGGTGGCTGGATGCCTGCATGGAGCAACAGCGCGGTTCCTATGCAAAAGACGGTGCAGGCTATGTGATTGCATGGGATAACCTCTGCAATTATACCGGCGACAACCTCTGCTTCGGGGTACTCATGCAGAATGTCAACGGCTGGATGGAGCCGATCAGAGCATGTGCAGATGAGCAGACGAATGCGCTGCTTGACAGTCTGGACAGCATGTTCCGGAAGTATGTGTCTGTGATGATCGCAGCGGTTCTCTGCGTATTTGCGGTGTTTCTCGTGATCTCTGCTGCGCTCTCCAAGAAAATCGCAGCTCCGGTCGTTTCCGAGCATGATATGCTGGTAGAGGTCAATGCGATGAAAACAACATTCCTTTCGGATGCATCGCATGAGCTGAAAACGCCACTTGCCGCCATGTCCGGCTATGCGCAGGACGCAGAGCTTGACCTCATGCACGGCGGCGACAGGGCAACCGTCCAGAATAAGCTGCGCCGCATTTCTTCCGAGGCAAACCGCATGGCACTCATGGTGACGCAGATCCTCGATGCGACGCGCATTGAGGAGGGCAGAATGGTACTGGAAAAAGCCCCCTGTGATCTTGACAGCCTTGTGCGCAAAACGGTCGAGACCTATTTTGCGGTGCTGAATAAGAACAATAACCGTCTGATACTGCGCATCCCGATTGACCTGCCGCCGGTCCATGCGGACAGTACCAGATTGCAGCGCGTGTTCGTCAATCTGATCTCCAATGCGCTGAAGCATACCAAAGACGGAAACGTGCTCATCAAGGCAGAAGCGGACGATGAAACGGTAACGGTTACGGTCAAAGATACCGGCTGCGGCATTTCGCCGGAGGATCTGCCACACATCTGGGAGCGCTATTATAAGGGAAAGCACTCCGAAACCGGCACGGGGCTCGGACTGTTTATCTGCAAATTTATCGTAGAATCGCACGGCGGCACAATCGGCGTTGAGAGCGAAGAGGGCAAGGGTACTGCGTTCACCTTTACGTTGCCGGCTGCGTCAGACGGGATAACGGATACAGAATCAAATCTGATCGAGCAGATACTCCGAAGATAAGCTGGAAGGGTATTATGGATGAGAGCTTCCGTGTCAGCGAGCCGGACGGTTCGAGCTATATTCTGACTTCCAATGCACACGGATATCAGAGCTTTGAGACCGGCAGCGGCGTCACGATCACCGATCAGACAGATACCTCTTTTACGGCAACAACCAAAGATGCCAACCAGATCGACGGACGCGGTGTTGCACACTTTGTATTCGATGGAATCAACTGGACGATCGAAAGCTACGAATTTCAGTAAAACGGACTGCCTGCGGAGCCATTTCGCAGGCAGTTTTATTATAGCATATCGACCGGCAAAAAGCAAGATTCACAAAAATACAATTATCCGCAATCGAAAAGAATGTTACTACTCACGGGTTAGCCAGTAAAACTCTGATGTGAATGCATCGGAGTTTTTTTATTGCAATTATCTGTGGAGTGTAGTATAATATAAGAGGTTAGACAGACCGATAAATGCAAATTTGACGGAGGTGCGATATGGCTTCAAGTAAAGAGTATCTGGACTTTGTGCTGGAACAGCTATCCGAATTAGAAGAAATAACATACAGAGCAATGATGGGTGAATATATCATTTACTATCGTGGTAAAATCGTTGGTGGAATTTATGATGACAGATTGCTTGTAAAGCCTGTTAAATCCGCTATCGCTCTTATGCCAAATGCAACCTATGAATTGCCTTATGAGGGGGCAAAAGAAATGTTGTTGGTTGATAATGTTGACAGCAAAGAGTTTCTATCTAAGCTATTTGATGAAATGTATAACGAGCTTCCTACACCGAAGAAAAAGAAGTAATCCAAATCCCAATTTGTCGAACTGAATATTATTACATAGCTATTTCAATGTCATCTATTCTGAGCAAGACTGACAGTAAAACTCTGATGTGAAAACATCGGAGTTTTTTTATTGCAATAATCAGCAAGAAAAAAGAACAAAAACAAAAATAAATATATAATATAATCATCAACAAACCCCGTATTTGATACCAAAATTCAAATACGGGGTTTTATGTTTTGTAAATATTAAACTTTAAGATTTAAAATATCTCTGTAAGCATATTCAGTATTTTGTGAAAAAATATTGTTTATGTCATTACCTTTTGTGATCTTTGTACCTTCAGAAGAAACATTCAGAGATTTCTTCAGCATTTCAAGTCCGGCGTCTGATATTTGTATGGAGTCCGCTCTTTTTTCTTTGTTACGGCTTGCAACAAACTCCGATGCTCTTTTTACATCACCTTTTGGAATATTTATAGCACAGGCTTTATTTTTTTCGATAAGTGCTTTTTCTGTAGGCTGACTTGTAAGATAATTTAGTTCAGCTTTCGAAATATTTGTAAGTATCTGCATAAAACCAACTCCTATTTACATAAAAATAGCCTTGAGCAAAACTCATAAGCCACGTAAAATCGTTGTTTTTTAAACAAAAAAATTTTTTTATCACTATAGAAACAACCAGCTATTTATGTTATAATATAAATAGACGAAATTCACAA
>SVNW01000117.1 GCA_015066745.1 Ruminococcus sp.
AGGATTTATCGTAAGTGACTGGGATTCTGTAGGAAATATTTCGGGAGAAACTTATACAGAACAGGTTATCAAAAGTGTAAACGCAGGAATAGATATGCTTATGGAAACCGAACGCTTCGAAGAAGCAAAACAGATAATCATTGATGCTGTAGGCAGTGGTGAAATAAGTGAAGAACGAATAAACGATGCAGTTACAAGAATAATAAAAGTCAAGAAGGACGCAGGAATATTTGATGATCCGCTTTGTGAAAATATAACGACAGAGCAAACAGAATCAGGTTCTCTTGACTACAGAAAAGTAGCTGAAAAACTTGTTGAGGAAAGCCTTGTCCTTCTTAAAAATGATGAAAATGTACTTCCTTTAAAAGAAGGCACAAAAGTATATATAACAGGACCTGCAGCAGATAACGGACAGGTACAGTGCGGTGGCTGGACAATGGACTGGAACAGTGCACCGACAAGTGACGTTCCCGGTACAACAACAATACTTGAAGCGTTTGAAAGATATGCAGAAGATTACGGAATAGAAGTGATCACTGAAGCTGAAGAAGCAAGTAATGCAGATGTTGTACTGCTCTGCGTAGGTGAACAGTCATATGCCGAGTGGAACGGTGATACAGAAGATCTCGAACTTTGCGGTGCACTCGGACTCAAAGAAAACACCGATGCAATAAACGAAGTAAAAGAACTTGATAAACCTACAGTAACCTGTATAGTTGCAGGCAGACAGGTGATTTTAGATCCTGAAGACTATGAAGACTGGGACAGTGTAGTTATGTGTTATCTGCCGGGTTCGGAAGGCAAAGGTATATCAGATGTACTCTGCGGAAGTGCCGATTTTACAGGAAAATTGCCGTCACCATGGTATGGTTCAATTGAGCAGATCGGAACTGAAGAATGTTTCCTTGAACGTGGATACGGATTATCATATGGTGAAGATTTTACACCAAAAACAGAACCTGTTACAGTTCTTGATACTCCTACAGAAACCGGTTCTGACGATATGGTTGATCCAATGGAAGGTACAAATTATACTGCCGGACTTTTTAAAGACGGTGTGTATGTAAATGAATATGCAGGCATTAAAATGAATGTTCCGAGTGGATTCCCCCAAATCAGTAAAAATGAGATAGCAGCTTATAAGGAGCATATGGTTGAACATTGCGCTGAGGAGAAAGATAAGATTCGTGAGTTGGCAACAACTTATGATAATGTATTTGCAGGAAGCAGTGGTTCTATAATATTAATGTTTTTGAATACTGAACTTGGTATTCCGGATGATCCTGATTATACTGATGAAAAGTTTCTTGATGATTTCGCAGATTCCTTTAAAGACCTAAACAGTGAATCTGGTATTGAAATGTTTTTTGAAGATAGGGCAGAAGTAACTCTTGGTAATGAAACATATCTGAGAGAAACGATTAAACAGACTTTGCACGAAGAAGTACGATATGAATACGTTTATGCAAGAAAATTAGATGATAATCTTATGTGTGTTATAGATATTTTTACTGACAAACCATCTGAATTTTACGAAGAACTGTTCAGCTAACCGTAAAACATTAAAAGTTTAATACCATATTAAAATAAAACGGAATGACATTTCTGAAAAAACTATATTTTCAGAGTATATCATTCCGTTTTATTATTAGTATTTTTTCTTTAAAATTCTTATCGAATTAATTACACACAGTAAAGCAACACCCGAATCAGCAAATACGGCAAACCACATATTTGCTATTCCCATAAATCCCATAACCATAACAGCCAGTTTGAAAGCAAGTGCAAAAACTATATTCTGTACTACAATATTATTTGTATCTCTTGAGATTGAAAAAGCTTTTGAAACAGAAGTAATATCAGGATTCATAAATACAGCGTCTGCGGCTTCCACTGCGGCGTCGGCACCGTTTCCCATTGCGGCACTTACATCAGCACCTGCAAGTACAGGCGCATCGTTTATTCCGTCACCGATAAACATGACTTTTCCATATTTTTCACGTATCTGTTTCATCTTTGAAACTTTTTGGTCGGGGAGAAGACTGTGGAAATATTCATTTATTCCTGTTTTTTGAGCTGTATCCGAAGCACTTGACTGTGAATCTCCCGTAAGCATAACAGTGTGTATCTTATTTCTTTTAAGTTCGGATATAACGTTTTTGCTGTTGTCCTTTATCGTGTCACTTATTCTGAAACACCCTGCAAGTCTGCCGTTTACAGCACAGATAAGGTCGGTTGTATTCTTTTCTTTTTTGTATTCTGAAATGTCTATGCTGTACTTTTGCATAAGTTTTTCATTTCCGCATATTATCTCTTTTCCGTTTACCGATGCTGTTACACCCATTCCGGCAAATTCTTTTATATTTTCAGGTGTAAGAAGCGATATGTTCTGTTCTTTTGCTTTTTTTACGATGCTCTGTGCTATAGGGTGTGTTGAGTTTGTTTCGCATGAAGCACATAACGAAAGAAGTTCCTTTTCATCTGTTCCGTTATATGTTACAGTACCGGTAACAGAAAAAACTCCGTTTGTTATAGTTCCGGTTTTATCCATTATAACAGCTTTTACTTTGCCGAGATTTTCTATTGATGCACCGTTTTTAAAGAGTATTCCGTTTTTTGAGGCTACACCTATTCCTGCGAAAAATGTCAGCGGAACACTAAGTACAATGGCGCACGGACAGCTTATTACAAGGAAAGTAACAGCGGTGTATATCCATTTGTGCCAGTCATGAGTAATAAGTGACGGTATGACAGCCGTAAGGAGTGCTATTATTACAACAAGAGGCGTGTATATATTTGCAAATCTTGTGATAAGGCGGTCTATCTGCGGTTTTCCGGCTGATGCATTTTCCATACTGTTTATTATTTTTGTAACCATAGATTCGCTCAGAGGTTTTGTAACTTTGATTTTTATAACACCCTGAAGATTTATACAGCCTGAGAGGACTTCGCTTCCGGCAGTGATAGTTACAGGCAGATGTTCACCTGTTATAGATGAAGTATCTACACGGCTTTCACCTTCTGTAACGATACCGTCAAGCGGTATTCTGTCACCGGCACGCACAAGCAGTATCTGTCCCGGAACTATTTTTTCTGCGTCTGTTACAATTATTTTATCATCATTTATAAGATTTACGGTTTCAGGTCGCATATCTACTACAGACATTACAGATCTTCTGCTTTTTTCAACAGCAATATCTTCAAAGTATTCACCTATCCTGAAAAAGAGCATAACACCGACAGCTTCCTGATAGTCTTTTAATGCTATTGCAGAAAGTGTAGCAACAGACATAAGAAATTTTTCGTTAAAAACTTTTCCTCTGATAATGCTTTTTACTGCTGAGATAAGAATTTCTCCTCCGAGCACAGCGTAGGCGATAAGCATGAGAATATCGGAAATTACAGAAGAAGCAGGAATTATTTTAGAGGCGATTATAAATAAAATTCCGACAGATATACAGATAAGGTCTGTATTGATATTTATTTTTTTCTTTTGTTCATCGTGTTTATCATAAGAATGTACATGTTCATCATGGTGGTCGTGTTCGTGACAATGGCAGTGTTCATGGTGTCCTTCGTGGTGATGACAGTTGTGATGTTCATGCACATGTTCATGGTGAGAAACAGTCGGACTGTTTTTATTATCTTCATATATGGTTGTTCCCGGTTCGATGGAGTCACAAAGTTTTTGTATTTTTTCAAACAGCTTGTGAGAATGTATGGCTTTGATCCTGAGTTTTTTTGTAGTAAAGGCAAGCGTTACTTCCTCAACTTCAGGGATTTCAGAGATCGCTTTTTCAATTTTAGAAGCACAGTGCGCACAATCCAGATTTGCTATAGTATAAATTTTTAATGATGAATTTTCCATAAAACGTCACTTCTTTCTGTTATAATGAATATATGAATATCTGTTCATATATTCATTATAACACTAAAAATTTCATATGTCAATTATTATTTTTTATAATCAAAAAAATAAGTATGCCGTCTGCAATAAGAAAAGCAAACGGCATACTTAATCATTTACAAAGAAAATTCAATAGGTAAAAAATCAAATTTTCCGCTTTGATACTGCGTATTATTATAAGCAAATATCATTAATTTTTCGATTCCTTCAACTGATTTCAGATCACAATCACCGGCAAATCCGTTTTCATATATGTACGCAAGATAGTCGGAAGCATTTTCACACATGAGTAAAAATTCGATCAGCCGTTCATCGAGATTCTCCATATAAAAATAAAAATCCGAAAAGAATATGTAGATTCTGAATTTTATAAAAAGATATTCTGAGTGAAGAAGCAGTGTTTCAGGTTTCAGTTCTTCATTTTCAATTGAATAGGATATACTGTCACAAAGTTCTGTATACTCGCAGATGATTTTTTCTTTTAGAAGTTCAAGAGATACCTTCATGATTTTTCCCCCTGTTTGCAGGCAATACTTTGTATTTTGGTGTGATGCGGATATGATTGTAATGATTTTTATTATATCATTTATTAATATTAATTTCAAGTTTTAAGGAAATTTGTAGTTTTTTTACTGTTATAAAATTATGAGATACCATTGATAAATTT
>SVNW01000118.1 GCA_015066745.1 Ruminococcus sp.
TAATGTACAATAATATTTAATTAATTTCAGTTTATCATATTATGTTACTATTGTCAAGTGATGAAAATGGCGCAATTCATCCCCCACCTTAGAGGTGGGGGAATTCTTGCTGAAAATAGTTAAAAAAATTATTCTTCAACTACAACAGTCTGTTCTGTTACAGTTTCCTTTACTTCTTTTTTTCCTGTTCCTTTTCCTTTTGAAGATACCATATCAGAAATCTTATCAATAAGTTCGGGGATAGTATTGATTATTGCGTTTTCTTTCTTGGCATTTACAGACATCTGTAAAAGTTTTGTATCTCCGTTTGGTGATACACATATAAATGCGAGTGGCTGAACTGATACACCAGCACCTGCACCACCACCAAAAAGTTCTTTCTGTGACTTTGACGGGATATCAGAACCACCTGATGCAAAACCAAATGATACCTTTGAAACAGGTATTATTGTAGCACCTTCAGGAGTCGTGATAGGATTTCCTATGATAGTGTTTACATCTATCATTTCTCTTATCTTCTCGATTGTTGTACCCATAAGTCCGTTTACTGCATGATCTTTGCTCATTTTCATACACTCCTCTGATAATTTTTCCGGATTTTTTTCCTTTGATTTTTTCTTCACTCTACCCTTTCGAAAATACGCAAACAAAATACCAAGAGCAGAAGTTATTGCTGTACCAAGTTTTAATCTCAGCTGAAAACTGAAATCATATACACTTTTATTATTGTTATATTTTAACCCTATATTCAGGTTATCAACAGTAGTTTTAAAATATGCTGATAAAAAGCCTATTATATTATAAATTCCTGCACTCACTGCGCCGTATCTTATCGCGCAATCACAAGCATCTGTATCTGCAATCAGAAAATCTATATTTATCTTTGAAAAACGTATATTTCCTACAAGATTGAATATGTGTTTCTGAGAGGCACGCACAAAATCAAGTATTGCTTCAACCTGTTCAAGTATATCATCAAGACTGCGCTTAGGCTTTTTTTGTTTTTTTCCTGATTTTTCTTTATTACCCTCTGCTTTGTCGGCTTCATTATCGTCAATATCACTGACATCAGCAATATTTTCTTTTTCCTTTTTATCATGTTTTTTTTCTTTTTTAGCAGAGATTTTTTCAGGTTTGACTTTCTTTTCTTTTTTCTTCTTTTTTCTTTCAGACGTATTTGAGTACAGTTTTAAAAAAGAATATTTTACATTATACTCCAGTTTGCCACCGATATATTTTACTTCAAAAGCCGCATACTGATTTACAAGCAGTGCAATTATAAGTAAAATGATAAGCAAAACAATCATACTATCACCCCGATCGATGATTTATTTTTATCTCTTTGCAACCTTATAAAACCCTTATCATCAGCTTTCGGGCTCCTGCTCTTTTTCAGTGAACAAATCAGGTCCGTCAGGTTTTTCCTTTACAGGAGGCAGATCCTCCAGAGATGACAGACCAAAACATCTTAAAAATGTTTTAGTTGTTCTGTAAGCTATAGGACGACCGGGAATTTCGAGGCGTTCAGCTTCTTCTATAAGGCCTTTTTCAGTAAGCTTATTCATAACTGCAGAACTGTCAATTCC
Organism: Ruminococcus sp.; assembly: GCA_015066745.1. Classification (GTDB taxonomy): domain Bacteria; phylum Bacillota; class Clostridia; order Oscillospirales; family Ruminococcaceae; genus HUN007. Next base: position 1,587 of record SVNW01000118.1, read on the forward strand.
TCTTACTGTTTCAACAAATCCCTTTGTTACAGGCTGATTGTATGCTACTATCGCAAGTGTTTCCATCGCTGCCGCAGATAATGTACTGTTTCTGCCTGTTTCAAAAGCTTTTTTGATATACGAAGAATACTCTTTGCGTGTAGTGATCTGAAATGCGTCATCAAGTTTAAGGACATACAATGAAGAATTACACTCATCATACCTGTCGTTTAAAAGCTGTATTATTTTAGGTATCGATTCTTTTTCTATACCACTTGATAAAGAAAGCAAATCAATCGGTATCGGCTCACCGTAAGCAAACATTATCGCTTCAACTGCCGAAATATTTTCTGAAAAACCCATTTTAACTGAGTGTCCTTTCTCTGCGTTTGCCTATAAATGATATAGTCTTATTATCATCACTTATATATATCCTTCCTGATTTTGTAAGTTCAAGAACAGCAAGAAATGTGGCAACTCTTTCGGAGCGGTCCGTAACATTTTCATACAGCCCGTCCATATCCGCAGTACCTGTTTTATATAGTTGTTTTAATATATATATAACCTTTGTGGTAACCGAATACATCTTATGTTTTATTATTACCTGAAACCTTGAATCAGGCTCTGCCTGTATGCTCTGCATACGTTTGAGATTCATTTTATCAAGTGCCTCAAGCAATACACCTGCTTCATGGGTACGGTTATAAACAGCCTCTGATTTTATTTTCGCCTGTTTTCTTACAAATATATCATTTCCACAAAATAAATTTCCAAGTTTTTTCGCCGCTTTTTTACAAAGAGAATATTCTATAAGTGCTCCCTGAAGTTCTTTTTTCTCTTCTTGGGCTTCTTCCGGTGCCGGGAGAAGAGAAAGAGTCTTTATATATATAAGTCTTGCAGCCATTTCAAGAAACTCGCCTGCAAGTTCAAGATCATGCTCGGCACATGTATCAAGATAATCAAGATACTGTTCAAGTACTTTTGAGATCTCGATGTCGTTTATATCAAGTTTGTGTTTGGATATAAGGTGAAGCAACAAATCAAGAGGTCCTTCAAACACCTCAAGTTTAAACGAAATACGTTCTTTTTTTTCTAAAATCATAAACTAACCAATAAAATAAACTATATTGTAAAACAAATCATAGATATTTGAAGAAATAGTCGTAATTACAATTGACACCGGAGTTACCCATACAATAAGCAAAAGTATCATGTGAAACATATGTGGATTTGCAAAAAACTTATACTGTATCTGAGGAGAAAGATGGTGCACAATAAAAACTGCCAGTTTGGTCAACGCAACAAATGACAACATAAATACCGCTAACCCTATATTCAGAAGTGCACTGTACTGAACAATAAAACTTATTGCTATCGACTCTGTGAAAATTGATAATATTCTTCCTATTATGATCCATAAAAATGCTAATAACAAACTGGAAACCGGACGTGCTAAAGAAAAAAGAATATTTCCGACTTTAGGATTTTTAAAATTTCTTGAATCAACTTCAACCGGTTTTCCCCAGCCATATCCCACAAGAATCATACATATACATCCTATCAAATCAAGATGTACAAAAGGATTAAGTGTTAGTTTTCCATACTGTTTAGGCGTGTTATCTCCACATTTTACTGCTACCCATGCACTTGCAAATCCATGAACCGGAAGCGAAGTAAAAATCACAAAAGCTTTTGCAACAAGAAGAAACAACTCTAAATTTAACATTTCAAACATTACTAAAATCTCCATTCTTTTTATTTATGCATATCACTTATTATTTTACTGTAATTTCATAAAAAATGCAAGTAGTTTTAGAACATTTTTCAAAAATGAAAATTTAATATAAAAAAAGTTCTCAAAACACTTGCTTTTTCCGCTGAAATATGATAAAATATTTAAAGCGTTCCTGAAAACTCTGTACGTTATCTGGAATGTCTGAATGTATTGGGTTTTCAGCAACGCTGATGCTTGTTTATGCATTATCTTATTTTTAAAAAAGGAGGTGCGCGAAATGGCAAAATGTGAAATCTGCGGTAAGGGTGTAACTTTTGGTATCAAAGTTTCTCACTCACACAGACGTACAAACAGAACTTGGAAGCCAAACGTAAAACGTGTTAAGGCTATAGTAAACGGTACTCCTTGTCATATACACGTATGCTCAAGATGTCTTCGTTCAAACAAGGTGACACGTGCTGTCTAATTTCTGTTTCTTTTAGAGCAAATAATATTCACCCTCATTGTTATCATGAGGGTGAATTTTATTTTACCTATTTTTTAGCAATAAGAAACTTGATCTTTATGCCCATATCAGAGAACATCTTCTCATGCTCTGTTTCAATATTATATTCAAAACCACTGTTGTGAAGATCTCTTGTTATATATTCTATGCTGTAACCTGACTCATTGAAATACTCTATTGATTCTTCAAATAACTCGTCATCATCTGTCTTAAACCATATTTCACCTGTGTCACAAAGAAACTTTCTATACTCTGCAAGCTTTTTAGGGTATGTAAGTCTTCTTTTTTTATGTTTACCACGAGGCCATGGATTGCAGAAGTTGATATAAATTCTTTCTACACTGTCTTCTTCGCTGAAAACTTCGTGTATATTTTCTATATTGTGAACGAGCAATTTTACATTTTCGATTTTTTCGATACCTTTTTCTTCAAAAGAAGCAACTATTTTTCTTCTTGCATATGCCGACATTTCACTTTTTATATCAATAGCAACATAATTTATATTCTGATTCAAAGCTGAAATCTGGGCTATAAACCCACCTTTTCCGCATCCAAGTTCAAGATGAAGCGGATTTTTATTAACAAAACTGTCATTCCACTTACCTCTTATAGCTTCAAGGTCTTTTACACAAAAATCACATGCCTCAAGTTCAGGTCTGGCCCACGGTTTTCTTCTGATTCTCAAATATTATCAAGCCTTTCATTCAATTATTATCATATATATTAT
>SVNW01000037.1 GCA_015066745.1 Ruminococcus sp.
TTCTTCAAGATGTAGTTTCACTATATTCTCTCTGAAGTCATCATCATATCTGTTCATTATTTTGATCCTTTCAACTTGATTTCAGGAACTTAGTACGTCCTGTTACCATTCTATTATACCACAACAAGGAATACTTGCAGTAAAGTTAAATTTTTATGATAATTATATCATTTGTTTTTTAAACGAAAATCTGGAGTTAATAAACGATATACAAGATAATCCCTGGACAAACTTGTTTGATTTTTCCGAAAGAAATAATACAATACTTTTGAGTGATATAGATAATGGAACTGTTTATTTTTATAGTGCAGATCCTAACACAGGAAACACACAACTTCTATCTTCCATAAATGATTTTGATAGAATATACCAAGGTTCAGGCGAATATGACTATTTTTATGCAATAGAAAATACTTTGTACGGATATAAGGTATTTGAGGAATCATCAGAATATATATGTGATAATTTTTCACACGAAAACATTGAACTTATTTTCTGCATAAATGATGAAATTTATTATATCTATAATGATTCTAATGCTACAGAATCTTTCTACACTTTTTCTACAGATACTAATCAAAAAACAGAAGTTTATACTTTTGAAAATGCTCAGTCAATTCAATTAGAAAAAGTATTACCAAACGGAAATATACTTGCTTTATGCGATAATAACACTGATATATATGAACTTAATTTTATAGATATAAAAAGTAAAACCCAAAACAGCATAGAATTAAGATGTGAAGAAGGGTACGCTCTTTCAAATATTACTGTCTCAGACAATGCTATACTGGCTAATGTTTTCAACGAAGAAAATATATCTAACCAATTACATCTGTATGACAGTAACGGGCAATTTATCATGCCAATAGAACTTAAAAACAATTTTTCTATACGTGATATGATCACACTAAAAAACAATAATTTTTTAGTACTACTATTTTCTGATGATGAAAATACAGCTTATTTTTATGAAATAGATTCTGTATCTGGCAAAACAACAAACATTGAATTTGACACAACACAAATCAATGAAGAGATTTGCAGATTGTTTCCTGGTAAAGATATATATGACTTCTTTTTTATGACGCCTGACAGCGTATATACTGTAAAAACAAATGAAAACGTCATTGAACATCATAAAATCATTGATTTTAATAATACTGATCTTCCTGAGGAAATTATGATTCATGACTTTTATTATGCTGACCCGGAGCATATGTATCTTCATTGCGACCTTGGTATTTATCATATGATACCTTCAGAAAGTCCATCTGAAAATCAGATAAATAATCATCAGGAAAACATTATTGATATAGCATGCATTAATACTGAACCCGATGACCATATAATAAATAATTTTGAAGCCAAATTTCCGGAATATAAAATCAATAAATTATATTTTGATGCAAATGATGAAAACTTTAAACAAGAATGGAATAACATTCTCATTTCAGATGATGTTCCGGACATCGTTATCTATAATGATGCCGGAGAAAGTTATAAACTAAATCGTGACAATGATAAAAATGCATTTACAGACATATATAGCCTTATCGAAAATGACACTGAAATCTCAAAAAAAGATTTTATAATAAACATATTAGAAGCCATGGAGCACGATGGACATCTCTATCAGATAACGCCAAACTTTACACTTACCACCATACTTTCCTCTAAAGACGCCCCTATAAACAAAAATAATCTCTCGCTAAAAGATTATACAAATTTTTTATCCCAAAATACATCATCTGCATTTTTTGTAAACAATCGTGATGCAATTTATAAAACTCTTTTTAAAATCTCAATTTTTTATGACTATAAAAACGGTAACGCATTTTTCAACAATGAAGATTTTAAAAATCTAGTAAAAATATCTCAACAATACCCCCAAGAAGCAGAAATAACAGACGATTTCTATTTATATAATGCTGATATATACACATTTGAAGATGAAAATACTATAAGGAACAGTTACTTTCAAGGAAAAGAAATCGTTAATCTTGGTTATCCCGAAGTAAGTGGAAACGGAGCATTAATACATATAGGAACTCAGTTTTCTATTTTCTCAAAAAGTGATAATATTGATATGGCATGGGAATATATCAAACTTCACTTTACTGAAGAATATTTCAATCAAATGAGAAATTACACCAGTCCATGTTTTTCAATCAACACCAACATTTTAGAAAAGCAAAAAGAAGAAAAAATGTCTGAATATTCAGAATCAAATATTTTTGGTGCAACTACAAATTCATATAATGTAAAAAATGAACCAATTAACTTTAATGTTCCTGATGAAAAGTCAATAAATTTTGTTATGGATCTGATTGAAAACGCTGATACAATATATACAGAAGACTACTATATAGACTCTATTTTTTATGATGAATATTTCCAGTATGAAGCCGGCGGACAAAATATTGACGAAATGGCTGAAAACATACAGAACAGAGTAATGATTTACATAAATGAACGTAATTGATTATATTATTGCAGGAGAGATAAACATACTTCTCCTGCTGTTTTTTTAACTATTTTCAGCAAGAATTCCCACACCTCTACAGGTGGGGGAGGATGTCACGCATAGTAACTTCGACAATAAATGATGTTATTTGCCTCTCCTTTTTATTATATTAAGATAATTGACAAATAACAAATTTTAATGATATACTTATCTATAGAGTGTTCAGTGACAGCTTTTGACCTATAGCGCTGTCAAAAATTATTTATTTTATTTTTATCTTGAAAGGATCTGATTAAATGACAGTAAGTTCTGCAAACGAGGTATTATTTAACCCACAAACAAGAGTAGCACCTCTTGGACTTATAGCAATGAATGGAGCAACAGAACTTGGAGACAAAATAGATCACTACCTTACAGGCTGGTCAAAAGAAGGCGGTTATGATACAGAATCATTCCTCATCGAAAGCCAGTGCCCACGTTTTTCATCAGGCGACGGAAAAGGTCTTATCAAATCAACAGTAAGAGGAAATGACCTTTTTATCATCGTTGACGTTGGCAACTACAGCTGCAAATACAAGATGTTCGGACAGGAAAACTCCATGTCACCTGACGATCACTATCAGGATCTTAAAAGAATTATACAGGCTGCAGGCGGTAAAGCTCACAGAATTAATGTTATCATGCCTATTCTTTACGGCGGAAGACAGCACAGAAGAAATTACCGTGAATCTCTTGACTGTGCATGTGCTTTACAGGAACTTCAGGATATGGGCGTATCAAATATCGTAACATTTGACGCACATGACCCTCGTGTTCACAACGCTATCCCGCTCATGGGCTTTGACAATGTAATGCCTACATATCAGGTTCTCAAGACAATGTTCAAGAAGATAAAAGACCTTCACATCACAAAGGAAAACTTCATGGTTGTAAGCCCTGACGAAGGCGCTCTCAACAGAAATATGTACTATGCTTCAGTTCTCGGTGTAGAACTCGGTATGTTCTACAAGAGACGTGACTACTCAAAGATAATAAACGGAAGAAACCCGATCGTAGCTCATGAATACCTCGGAAATTCTGTTGAAAATATGGAGATCTTCATTTCTGACGATATCATTTCCTCAGGTGAATCCGTTCTCGATATCGCATATGCACTCAAGGAAAAGAAAGCTAAGAAGATTTATGCTTATGCAACATACGGGCTCTTTACAGACGGTCTCGAAAAATTTGACAAGGCATACGAAGACGGCTATATTGACGGTATTCTCGGTACAAACCTTACATACAGATCACCTGAACTTCTCAAGAGAGAATGGTTCATGGAAGTTGACGTTTCAAAGTATATAGCTTACTTTATCGCAGCTATCAACCACGACGTATCTATCGGTACAGTTATCGACCCACACGAAAAGATACATCAGCTTCTCCAGAAGTACAACCAGAAATAATTTTTTTCAAAAACCTATTGACAAATGCCCGCAGTCATGATATAATTAATCATGTTGTGGGCATACTTGTCCAACATAATCGTATTCTAAAGACAGTTGGTTGTTTTAAAACGTAAATCCAGCCGAGGAATGTGGCGATCATTTATTTTAAAATATGTGATTTAGTCCTTTCTCGTCTTGTATGAGGAAGGTTTTTTATTGCCCTCTCTTTGATACGATATCATATCTTTCGGAGGTGAAATTCATGGCAAGTGAAAAGATTTTAGCAGGTAAGAAAGCCAGAGTTGAAAAGGTTGCTGAAATGCTCAAGAATTCTTGCGCAGGTGTAATCGTTGATTACAAGGGCATCACTGTTGAAGACGACACAAAGCTCCGTAAGGAATTACGTGAAGCTGGCGTTACTTACTTTGTAGAAAAGAACTCTATACTCGGTTTCGCTTTAAAGGAAGCTGGTATATCAGGTCTTGAAAATGTTCTTGAGGGAACAACAGCTATCGCATTATCATCTGATGATCAGACAGCTCCTGCAAGAATTCTCGGTAAATATGCTAAGGATTCAGAAGGTAAGTTCAAACTCAAGGCTGGTTTCATAGACGGAGAAATTTACGACGAAGCAGGCGTTGTTGCACTCTCAAAGATTCCTTCAAGAGATACACTCCTCGCTCAGCTCGTTGGTTCACTTCAGGGTCCTATCCAGAAACTCGCTGCATTGCTTAAGGCAGTATCTGAAAAGGACGGAGAAGCAGCTTAATTTTTCAGCTGCATAACATTTTTTAAAAAATTTATTTAAGGAGAATATTATCATGGCTTCAGAAAAGACAATGAAATTTATTGAAGATATCAAGGCTCTTACAGTATTAGAGCTCGCTGAATTAGTTGACGCTATTCAGGAAGAATTTGGTGTAACAGCTGCTGTAGCTGCTGCTCCTGCTGCAGGTGCTGCTGCTGGCGGCGCTGCTGAAAAGACAGAATTCGATGTTGTTATGACATCATTCGGTGACAGCAAGATGAACGTTATCAAGGCTATCAAGGACGTTATGGGTCTTGGTCTTAAGGAATCTAAGGAATTCGTTGAAGGACTTCCAAAGAACGTTAAGGAAGGCGCTTCTAAGGCTGACGCTGAAGACATCAAGGCTAAGCTCGAAGCTGCTGGTGCTACAATCGAAATCAAGTAATTTTAATTACTTATTATTTAAAAGCCGGACTTTTGTCCGGTTTTTATTTTTATATAAAAATAAAAAAGTTGCTGAACTTAAACACTGTCAGCAACTTTATTTTTTTATTATTTTTTAATGATAAAACCTGCACCGTCAGTAAATGTATCACTTGCAATCTTGAGAAGATCTACGATAGTGCCTATACCACAAAGTCCGCCTACTCCGATAAAACCAAGTGCCGCAAGAACTATAGCAGTTGTCTTACTTTTACTGCTTACATTTACAAGAGGATATGCACCCGGCATATCATTTCTGTACATTACTTGCTGTGGCATTCCACCCATATTGAGCTGTTCTACCTGTTGTCCGCAAAGTGTACACACAACTGCAGCTGCCGGAATACGTCCTCCGCAATATTTACAATACTTGCTTTGCACCTGCTGCGGATACTGCTGCGGTTGCATCTGTACCACCTGCTGTGGCGGAATATACTCTCCATAAACGTCCTGTCTCTGAACATATCTGCTGGTATGACCGCTCTGCTGATTTGGAAGATGATGAACAGGAGGCTGTCCCTGCTGTCCGTACATATCTTCTGTAGGCATAGGCTGCGGATCGTTATAATCATAGTAGTGATTAAGATTTTGATTCTGACTCTGATTATAATTTGATGTACTGTTATTCTGATATGATGATGTTGATTTCTGATTTCTGTATTCCTGCTGATTTAACTGACTCGCATCAGGATTATTGTTGTATACAGGATATGCTTCACGTACAGCTCGCTTTCCATCTTTCTCTTTTGATAAGTTAATACTTTTTCTGCCTTCATAATTATTGTCCATTTATTTTCCCTTCCCTTCCTGCTCTATAATTTTCTACGCATAAGTAAATAGATATAATTAACTATATAATAATTATATAATGAAACACATGTGCGTTTATTAACAAATCATGTACAAATCATTAAAATTTTAATAAGTCACCAAAAATTAAGGTTTTTTTAATGAATTTCACACTATAATTTTAATATTTCTATAAAAGAATATACCCAAGTGCCAGTAAAAGTTTTTTATCGGCTCCGTTACGTGCTAGAAAAATTATAAAAAAAGCAAGGAGAATGGTGTCATTATCCATTTTGATATTCAAACCTGAAACAATCGACGATATATTATCAAATAAATTTGTATTTCTGATATTTCCGTTTATATCACAGTTCTTTCCGTTACAGTTATATGTATGTTCGTGATGCTCAGAATGTGGCTTATTTGCACAACCGGCACCGGTCTGTTTTTTTCCTCTGAAATTTTCCTGTGTCAGTCCGCTCATAATGCACACCTCACGTTTTCACTTTATTCTATGATATCCCCAAGAATACCACTTTCTTTTAATATATCCACTGCATCAAGAATATTCATTATTTTTATCGCCTTTTCCGCTTTTTTCTGTTTTTCTTCAGAAAGGTACGGCTTTAAAGCATTCAGCAATACGGTGTTTTTATTTTCGCCTGTTCCGCTCATTATCTCCTGTAGTTTAAATATCATACCAAAGTCAAATCCTGCATTTTCTCCGTCACATTCACTGCTGTCATTAAAAATATTATCATCTGATTTTTCACAGAAACTACCGGTATCTTCTTCATATACCGGCTGTTCCTGTGTCTGCATTTTAGAAAACATTTCATATATCATCTGTAATTTTCTCATGCTGTCTTCATCTGAAAGCATTTCCTGTATTTTATCTGCTGCATTTTCCAAAATATTTTCACCTCATTATTTGTTCTGGCCCATCACTCTCCGATACATTTCTTTAGCCTGTGGGTCTGTTATCATCTTTTCGGCAAGCGACGGATTTTTTACAAATTTCTGAAACTTTGCCATATCTTCAGGTTTCATATTTTTCATAGCTTCATCAAATTTTCCCTGTTCAAGCTGTTTTCTTAACACCTCAGGTTTCATTTTCAGTTTAGCTGCCACCACTTTCAGTAAAGCATCTACATTCATATTGTTAAAATTATTTTTTGAATTCATAAACTATCACTCCTGCTCACTTTTTATTGTTTTTTTACATCAATTATGTTATAATTTATAAGGTTGGGTATTTTCCAGCCTTTATTTAACTATAAAACAAAAAGGAGAAAAACTATGCGTATTATTGTAATGTCAGATTCTCACATGTATTATCCTGCGATACAAGAAATAATGAAACTGCAACCCGATGCAGATTTATATATACATCTTGGAGACGGGGAAAATGAATGCCGTAATCTTAAAAATGATTATCCCGACAAAAACTTCTGTTTTTTTAAGGGAAACTGTGATAAAGACTCTTCACTGAATGATTTTCTGGTGATTCCTCTTGATTACGGACATCGCATATTTGCTGCTCACGGACATCAGTATGATGTAAAATACACAACAGCCAAAATGTTCCTCAACGCAAAAATAAACCAGTGCGATATTGCTCTGTTCGGACACACACATATGAGATACTGCGGTTATGAAGAAGGGATACACATAATGAACCCCGGAAGTTGTATAATACCTCGTGACGATCAGCCTCCGTCATTCGGCATTATAGAAACAACCGAAAGTGGTATAATGAAAAATATAGTATCACTGAGATAATAAATTTTGTAAGCTTACTACCACTTTATATCATTATATGTTTGTAATTAATTTATTGTTCATAATTTTTGGGAGATTTTTTCTATGACTGATCACATCTATAAAAAACATTCTTACGCTAAGGTCTTTTTGCTTGCCTTTGCTGTATTTGCAGTTATACTTGTTCCACTGCTTATCTACAATAAGGGGTATATGACATATTACGGTGACTTTAATTCTCAGCAGTTACCTTTTTACAGGCACGCCCACGAAGCTGTGCGAAAAGGAAACTTTTTATGGGACTGGGGAACTGACCTCGGCTCTGACTTTATAACTTCGTATTCTTTTTATCTGTTAGGAAGCCCTTTTTTCTGGCTTTCCACACTCTTTCCCACAAGTGCCGTGCTTTATCTGATTCCCTGGTTACTTGCTCTGAAATATGCCTTTGCGGCTCTCACGTCCTATGCATATATACGACGATTCGTAAGAAAAGACGAATCTGCATTTATCGGCGCTTTTCTCTACGCTTTTTCGGGATTTCAGATGTACAACATCTTCTTTAACCACTTCCATGACGTAACCGCATTTTTCCCGCTTATGCTAATTGCAATGGAAGAAAATATAACCAGTAAAAGACGATGTGTATTTGCACTGACTGTAGCTTTAATGGCGATCATAAATTACTTCTTCTTTGCCGGACAAGCAGTATTTCTCATAATCTACTTCCTGCTACGTTCATGTTGCAGTGATTTTAAAGTAACACCTAAAAAGTTTATGCTTATTTTTGCCGAAGCACTTCTTGGTGTGGGAATAGCAGCGATAATTCTTGTGCCATCGGCAATTTCTATAATTGACAACTACAGAGTATCAGAACATCTCTACGGAATGGATATGCTCGCATACAACGACAGAACTCGTATCTGGCGTATACTGCAAAACAGCTTCATGCTTCCTGAAGTTCCTGCACGCTCAAATCTTCTTCATTCAGGTTCAGGAAAATGGTCATCAATTGCCGCGTATCTCCCGATGTTCTCTCTTATCGGAGTATTTTCATTCTTAAAAAGCAAACCCGGAAAATGGTCATCAAAGCTCATAAAAATATGTGCTGTATGTGCTGTTATACCTATCCTCAACTCTGCATTTTATATGTTCAACGCATCATACTACGCAAGATGGTTCTATATGCCTGTACTCATAATGGCTCTTGTTACGGTACAGACACTTGAACGCAATGACATTTCTGAAAAACCCGGTATAAAATCCTGCATATGGCTGTTTGCCGTTTTCCTTATCATATCTGTACTTCCGTCAAAAAAAGATGATAAGGTTACATGGTTTAGTTTTGCAGAAGATAAGATATATTTCTATCTGTCAGTAGTTGTAACTCTTGTTTTCTTTGTACTTGCAACTGACCTTTTCAAAAAGAAAAGACAAAATGCCGACTATATGAAACGTGCTGTTACACTTACAGTAGTTGCTTGCTTTGTATGTACTGCAACAGTATTTTACTACGGTCTTTCAATAGGCCCGTATACCCATAAATACATCGAAACAGCAATAGAAGGACATGAAAAAATAAATATAAGTTCTGCTGAAGATGAATTTTTCAGAGTTGATATCTCCGAAAACTATGACAACTACCCTATGCTATGGGGTTACTCATCAATGAGATGCTTCCAGAGCGTAGTTTCTCCGTCTATAATGGAGTTCTATGATAAAATAGGCATAACAAGAGATGTTGCCTCCCGTGCCGATACTTCATACTATAGTCTTAGAGGTCTTTTCTCTGTTAAATATTATTTCAGCCACCTTGAAAGTGATAAAACCGAATCCAAAAAACCTGAACTTCCCGGATTTAAGCTCATTTCAGAACAAAACGGATTTAACGTATATGAAAACCAGTACTATATACCTATGGGATTTACTTATGACTACTATATCAATGAGGAAAAATTCAACTCACTTTCTGAAATTTCACGAGCAAATGCTTTGCTTCGTGCAATACTTTTAAGTGACAAGCAAATCGAAAAATACGGACATCTTTTAGAAAACGCTGACACATGGAAGTCAAACAACCTCACAAAAGAATATTATTTATCATACTGTGAGGAGAGAATAAATTCCGCTTGCTATGACTTTACAAAATCTTCTGACGGTTTTACTGCCAGGATAAATACACCAAAACCAAACCTTGTATTTTTCAGTGTGCCATATGACAAAGGCTTTACAGCATATGTAAACGGACAGGAAACAACAATCGAAAAAGTAAGCAACGGATTTATGGCAGTAGAAGTTCCTGAAGGTGAAAGCACTATAACATTCAGATATTACACATACGGACTCAGGACTGGTATAACTATCACTCTTGTATCCCTCGGAATATTTGCTGTATTTATGATGATCTGTACTATACTTCACTTTATCAATAAGAAAAAAGATGTTATACTTAACAGCAATCTTATAGAAATAGAACCATCTCATGATATTTCATCACTTATAATAAATGATGAAAGTTTTGTTGATATACCTACACCTGAAAATGAATATGACTTTTTCAGATAGAAATAAAAAGGAGCAAAAGCTTATGCATCTCTATGAAAAAACAACTGAAAGCAAAATAGTATATGAAGGAAAAATTTTTAAGATAAAAAGTGACAAAGTTCTTCTTGAAAACAACACCGAAGCAGTAAGAGAAGTTATCATGCACCATGGCGGTGTGTGTGTTCTCCCTCTTACAGAAAACAATGAAATCATAATGGTAAAACAATACCGCTATCCTTTTTCATCTGTTCTTCTTGAAATTCCTGCAGGAAAACTCAACGAAAATGAAGACCACTTAGAATGCGGAAAGCGTGAACTGCTTGAAGAAACAGGCGCTGTAGCCGAAGAAATGATTTATCTCGGTCCCATATACCCGATTCCTGCATATGTAACAGAACAGATACATGTATATATTGCAAAAGGTCTTTCTTTTCATTCACAAAACCTTGATGCAGACGAATTTCTTGATGTTGTAAAGATACCTTTTGACGAGGCTCTGCGTATGGTGCTTGACAATGAAATAAAAGACGGAAAGACACAAATAGCGATTATGAAAGCCGGACTCATGCAAAAATAATAAAAGCGGGTTTTCATACAAACCCGCAAAAACTCTTATCAGCTTACTTCTTCTGCTTCCATAAGTGCAAGATGATTTTCATAAGCTGAAAGTATCTCATCTTCAAAAAATTTACGTGACTGAGGTGAGATAGGGTGAACGATATCTCTGAATGCACCGCCTTCATCTTTACGACTTGGCATTGCAACAAACAATCTTTCGTCACCTGCAACGACTTTTATATCATGTACAGCAAGCTGATTGTTTAAAGTAATCGAAACAACTGCACGAAGTCGTCCCTCAGTCAATATTTTGCGAATTTTAATATCTGTAATTTCCATAATGACCTCCTGAATGGTTGATGTTATTATTATTACACACTATGGTTAATTTATACAGAATTTTTTAAATTAAATTTTTATAAAAGGATCTGATTATTTTGAACAATAACATTTTAGAAGGCAAAAAACATATTCACTTTATCGGCATAGGCGGTTCGGGAATGTATCCGCTCGCTCAGATACTTCACGCAAAAGGTTACTACCTCACCGGTTCGGATAACAACGAAACTGAAACTCTTGACGCTGTAAGAGCCATGGGTATACCTGTATTTGTAGGTCAGCGTGCGGAAAATATTGAAGATGCCGACCTGATAGTACACACTGCTGCCATCATGGCTGATAATCCTGAACTTATCGCTTCTAAGGAAAGCGGTGTACCTGTTCTTGAAAGAAGTGAACTTCTCGGAATAGTTACAAGCTGGTATGAAAATGCGATATGTGTAAGCGGTACTCACGGCAAAACAACCACATCTTCTATGATCACTCAGATACTTTACACTGAAAATATAGACATTTCTGCATTTATAGGCGGAAAACTTCCGTGCATAGGCGGAAGCGGAAGAGCAGGAAGCAGTGATATACTCGTATGTGAAGCGTGTGAATTTGTAGACACATTTTTAAAACTCTACCCTGATACATCAGTTATACTGAACATTGACGCAGACCATCTCGACTATTTCAAAACACTTGACAATATAATCTGTTCTTTCAGAAAATTTGCAGTGAAAACTTCAAAAACACTTATCGTAAATGCAGAAGATGCAAACACTATGAAAGCTGTTGAAGGAATAGAAAACAAAAATATGATCACATTTGGTCTTTCCGAAAAATGTGATTACTACGCTGAAAACATAAGAAAAGTAAGCGGAACACAGACCTGTTACACACTTATGTATAAAAAAGAAAAGCTTGCTGATATAACGCTGAACGTTCCTGGCGAACACAATATAATAAACTCTGTTGCCGCCGCTGCTGCCGCTCACAACGCAGGTGCATCTCCTGAATTTATCACAAAGGGACTTATGGAATTTGGCGGAGCTAAGAGAAGATTTGAGATAATAGGCAAGGAAAAAGGTATCACTATAGCAGACGACTACGCACACCACCCTGCTGAAATAAGCGTTACTTTAAACGCAGCTATGCAGATGGGTTATAAAAATGTCTGGGCTGTATTTCAGCCGTTTACATTTTCAAGAACATCTATGCTTATTGACGACTTCGCTTCTTCCCTCTCTGTCGCAGATAAGGTAGTACTGACAAATATAATGGGTTCAAGAGAAAAGAATACCTACAACATATTTACAAAGGACCTTGCCGATAAGATAGATAACTGCATTTACTTTGACAAGGACAAAAAAGCAGTTCAGACAAACGAATGCAAACAGGCAGATTTTGATACGATAACCGATTATATCTGCAAAAATGCATCTGACGGCGACCTTGTTATCACTCTCGGTTGCGGAGATGTTTACAAAGTAGCAAAATCAATTTATAAAAAACTCACTGATAAATAATCATAAATTTTTTTCAAAAAGGCAGGTGCATAAATATGGATAAAATACTTGTAGTCTATACAGAAACATTACCCGAAAATTTTCAGACTGCACTTGAAAACAAACAATGCGCTGTCTTTGAATATTCCGACAAATCATACGAATCGGAAATATCATCTTCTGACGCAATAATAATTATTACATCTTCAGGTGACAGCTCTTTGCAGGAGCTTGCACTGTCACTTGCCATGAAGACCACTGCAGGCATACTCTTTATCTGTCCTGCCTCACTGCTTGCAAAAATAGAAAACACCATGTACAAAGGCGGAGTATACGCAATTTCTTCCGACACACAGACCGTTGTTCTTGAACACCTTATAAAACTTTTATGCATCAACCAAACAAGACTTATGACGATAACAAACAAGTACAACAAACTGCAAAGTCGTATAGAAGAAACAAAACTTATAAATCGTGCAAAGTGTATACTGATACAGTACCTGAAACTAACAGAAGCACAGGCACACAGATATATCGAAAAACAGGCAATGGACACAAGGCAATCAAAAATAGATGTAGCACGAAATATTCTTACAACTTATGAAGCATAAAAAATCACCTTGCATTCTATCATCATGAATGAATGCAAGGTGGTTTTGGTTTATCACAATAAACGTCAAAATTAATTTTAAGAATTAATTTTCTTTTTTGGCACTTATCCCCTCTATTATAGCGAGATTTGCTTTATACTCTTCTTCTGTAATAGCATCTGACATTTCCCACATTTTATCAAGTGCACTGCGTCTGAGCGGTATCCCCTGATAATACTCTGCCTCATATCTTCTTGCTGTCATAAAGCCATCAGTCAGGTGATATTTTACAAAATCCCATGCCAGTTCTTTTTCTTCCGAACTTTCCAGTATAGAAAAACCTATCTCAGGCCCACCTAGTAAAACATCACCCTCAACCTCACAGATTTTGTCTGTTATCTCGTTCTTGTACAAATCCGATGTTACCCAGAAAAACGGTGTTATCATATACAGCTTATCTTCATATGTATACAGATCCAAAATATTTTCAAAAAAATCATCTTTTTTGATTTGATCATCATTTTCTAAAAAGCTGTAGATATCTGCAAACAATGCTTTATCATATTCTTCTTTGCTATTAACAACAACATCTATATTGCCATTTATAATATCAGACTCAATGGTATTATCAGAATATCTTTTATATACGACATGGGTATCAGGATTTTTGAAGTTAAAGATATCTATGTTTCCTCGTAAAAGATAATCATAGTCTACATTCAAATCACAAAAAAATCCTACAGTAATCTCATTTTCAAAAACCTCATTTTTATTCTGTATAAAACCACATTCCGAATATGAATTCCATATAAAAACGTCATCTTTAAAATGAGATACTTTTCCAAAATCATCCAGACCATTTTTCTGAAAATGAAGGATCTCCTCTTTTTGCATAGTTTCAAAATCATAAACCACGATACCACTATTATCAACACAGTATAAAGAATTATCACTTTTATTTTCAAAAATATCTTCGATATATATATCTTTGCAGATTTCTTCTGTTTCTTCGCTTTCAGCATTCATCTTTACTACCAGTTCATTATTGCGATCGTAAATATACAGATCATCACAACACATAGTATATATGACACTATCACAGACATCTACAACTGATTTCTGATTTCCTTTTTCATCGTAGATATATACACTACCTCCATTACTTGTAAATATATTGTTTTTAGAATCAACCGCCAATACTCCAACTGAGGATAAACCAAAAGGAACTGTAAAACTGCTTTGTTCTCCATTGGCATCTATCCTGTTTATTGTTTCTGTGTATAACTCTTCAAAAAATATATTTTCCTGCTCTGTTACATACACTTTACCAACTAGTATATGATTCATCTGATCGGTTTTTTCGGTAAGCGGGATTTCTTTTATGATATTACCGTTTAGATCCTTCACTATTGTAACATACTGAAATTCTTCTGAATTTTCAATTTCAAAGTGTACTTCCCTGCCATCAGAAGTTGTCCATGTGTTATACGCACTCTTTGTTTTTTCAATTTCCTTTTGTTCTATAACTTCTCCTGTAAGGCAGTCTGCGGTCATATTCAATGTTATATCCTCTGTATCAACTGACAAACTGATATTTTCATCAACGGTCATATCAAAACCATCTGTCATTTTTATGTCTTCAAACACATACTGATATACAAGATTCAAAGCAGAATCATATTTTTGTAAAGTCATTGTGTTATTTTTATTTTTATAAAATGCATATATATTGCCTTCAGGATCTTCTTTGATAACAATATGTCCTTTAACAGGTACCAGCTTACCATCATCTTCATATACATCAGGATTTTCAACAGTCTTTATCTCAGACGTCAGGAGATTGTATGAACATATACACAATTTTTGTGTACTGTAATACAGGATATTGTCTTTATTTCCTTTGAAAAAATACAGCACATCGGAAGGTATTTCATAAGTAGTTTCTTCATTATTTTTTATATCAATTATTTTAAGAAAGCTCTTATCATCGTCGAAATTTTCGAAATGATATGTAATATAAAATTTATCTTCAATAAAGCTGTAACGCTTCGGATTATCAGGTAAATCTGCCTGAATTATTTCACCATCAACAGTAAGTTTATTATTGCAGATAATCTTTTTACCTGAAATAAAAATTTTATCTCTTATAACAGTGACATCATTTATATATTCTAACTCATTATTCAGATTTTCATACAAATCTACATTTAGCTCATAATCTTCCGATTTTTCCAAAACAGATTCTGTTATTTCTTCTGTTGTTTCGGTCTTGGCGATAAGAGTCTTTTCTGTATCTGAAACAACTGAGTTTTCCGATACCAATTCCGTTACTTCTTCCTGCTCACAACTGCAAAGCAATGTCATAGCAAGCAGAAATGTTATCAAACTTCTTTTTTTCATCATTTTTTCCTCCAAAAACAGTGATCAGACTGATTTATATCCAAGTTCATCGGGTAAGTTTTCCCACAATCTTGTTCTTGTCTTACTCGCTGTTAATTTTTTTATTATTTTCACATCAGGGTCAGGATAAACTATAAAGCTGTCTTCTTCACTTTTATCCCTGCGAACTTCAAATGCAAGTTTTTCTTTATCAATTGAAAACTGAGCATCTATTCCGTTCGTATTCCCTCTTGCATCAAGGCGTATCCATTTTTCGTATTCTTTTATATATACACCATTAAGCCCGTGATACACCAATACAGGAGCTGTTTTATCATCTAAAATCAATTTCTGATAACAAAATCCAGCAGGAACAGACCTGTAACGCAATAAGGCTACTAACAAATGAGATTTTGCAAAACAAATTCCATGCCCTGCATTTAAAACTTCTGATGCTGTACACGTAATCATATCTTCATTTATATCAGCTGAATGTGAAATATTATCTCTTACAAATTCGTATACAGCTTTTATATATTCTATATCACTTTCATATTTTTCCGAAAAAGACTTAGCAATCTGAGTTATTGATTCATTTTTATAATCGATCACATTATCTTCTTTCAGATATTCTTCTATGTTATCTGTCCATGGTGTCACAACCATATACTACTCTCCTTTTACAATAATTTTTTATATTACATAAATATTCATAATAACTTTTTCAGACAAATCATATCCACCAGTTTAACGCCACATTCATATATTTCATGGTCATAATTATCAGTAAAAAAATTTTTGATACAATGTGAGCGGACAAATCCGCATTTTTCATAAAACGGAACAGTCAATGGACTGTCTCCCGTCCCGACTTGCAAAACAGAATATTTATCCTTATATTTTTCAGCTATAAAATCAATCAGCATTTTTGCATATCCCATTCCCTGATACTCAGGTAATGTGGCAATGTTTTTTATTTCAAGAACACCATCGCCTTCGTCTGTAACAACACATTCACTCCTGATTCCGTTATCGTCAAGCACATACATTATACCTTTATCAATGTATCTGTCTATCATATCTTCCTGTTCATCAGCCAGTAACAGAAGCGACAGAAACTGTTTTTTATTATCTTTGATTTCTTTTATTTTCATGTTAATAACTTTTTAAGTCCTCTAATTCATAGATATATCTGAACTTTATCACCCCGGCAGAATCAGATGCCTGACCCTCCAATTCTTCCTGTAAAGAATTATTTTCATCTATTATAAAATAAATGCAATTGCAACCATATTCTACGGCTTTAGGCATAAAATAATCAGCAACCCATCTGGTATCTTCAGGTATATTCTCAAAACCATTACGTGTATCGGCAACATAATCACATTTATACTTTCTGATAATTTCAAGAGCATACTCCAGAGGCTTTCTGTAATCATCTTTACAACAAAACTTCTTCCATTTTACCAATACCACATTATAGTTTTCTTCATAATCAACATCACAATATTCTGACAAATACATTTAATTTCCCCCTATTTATCAAAAATCATTATTCCTTTGTCTTGATGTGTCCACCCTATAGGATACATTATAACGCTTTCATTTTCATTTCAAATTCAGATACCGACACATTTGCCGCTGTTGCTGCCTGCTCTATAGTCAAAACTCCGCCTTTTACAAGTGATGATAACATTTTTATGCTCCCTATTTCTATTCCTTTATCAATCCCTATTTCTATACCTATCTCTATTCCTTCTTCTCTTTGCTCTGCAAATGTCCTTGCTTCATCATATTCTGTTATACACATTCTCTTCACCTCGGCTCTGTTTGATATCAGAAATGGTTTTATCACCGAATCCTCAACCAGTTCATCTATTGCGGCATCTATCGCTTCTTCCAATGTTTCTGTCAACTCCTGATTTTTTCTTACCTTGTCTACAAACCACGCATATTCCTCTAATGGTCTGCATGCGTTGAGTATTTCTTTATTATGTCCATAATTTATATTTATCATCATCACTTTTACTTCGATATCAGGATTTGTACCGTCTTCAAATGCATCTTTCAGACTTAAAATAACTCTGTCTTCTTTTTCGGCTGTTCCATTGTAAAAGCATACACATTTCGGAGTCGGTGCTTTTTGCTGTACACTGCTGTATCTGTGATAACTCTTACTTTCTTCTACATACTTACTGTACACCATTCCTACATAAATAAGAAATCTCATCGGCATATTCGGATTGAATGTTGACTGCTGTTCGTAAAAACTCAGTGTGTTGTCCACCAGAAATGATACATCATTTTTCATTCCCATATATACCGCATTTTCTATAGTATTAAGTTTCAATGCCTTTACGTCTGTATATGATGAACCGTTTACCGCATTGTACAGACTTAGCGTCCACTCTTTATTCTGAGGGTTTCCGAATATAAATTTAAAAAGTCGGTCCCTGTATTCACGATTTACTTCGTTTGTTCTCTCCATTATAATTCACGTTCCTTTCTTCAGTTTTATTATATCATTTTTTTACTTTGACCGTCAAGAAATTTACAAAACAAATGCAATTGTTTTATAACATTACATCAGACAATAAAAAACAAAGCATATATCAGAATTCTCTTAAAAATATATGCTTCGTTTTATATTATTCAAGATCTCATTACAAGACTATACGTTAAGTATCTTCTTAACTGCTGCCTCGATTATATTCATACCTTCCATAAGTTCTTCATCGCTTATTGTAAGTGCCGCTTCATTTGCATTTGTACCTGTCGGACCGCAGAACATCAGCTTATAATCAAGATTTCTCGGTTCGAGTATGTTTTCTTTAAAACATTCAATAAAATCTTTTTTAGCCTTAGTGTGCATATCAAGAACATGCATGATCCCCTTGCTCCTGAGATATTCTATAAGACTTTCATTTATTATCTCATTGTTATGACCATAGTTTACTGCACCGGCACCACAGAAAAAATCAATAACTATACCCCTTAGAAACTATTGTTTTATTCTCTATATCTTCCTTATATTATCAAAAAGATTATTTTTTCACATTATTTTCACACATAATTCACTTTAATTTATCATATATAAAGGCATAATATATGTAGTGAAATAAACGGAGATAATTGCTGTTATTTATAATAATGAACAGTACATGTTGAAGTTTCCACCATCGGCAGAAGGTAAACCTACTGAACTATCCTATACAAACAGTTGTGTAAGCGAACATATATGTTGCAGTATTTTTAATATGCTTGACTTAAATGCACAAAAAACATTACTTGGCATCTACAATATAAATGGCAAAGAAAAACTTGTGTGTGCTTGTAAAGATTTCACTGTTGACGGAAGTTTATTATATGATTTCTGTTCAATTAAAAATACTATTATTGATTCAGAACATAACGGAGCAGGAACGGATTTATTAGATATTCTTGAAACAATTGAAAAACAACAATTTGTAGATCCTCTTACACTATATGAGTGTTTCTGGAACGTTTTTGTAGTTGACGCTTTTCTCGGAAACTTTGACCGTCACAACGGGAACTGGGGTTTCTTATATAATGAAAAAACAAAATCTACACAAATATCTCCTGTATTCGATTGTGGCAGTTGCTTATTGCCACAAGCTGATGAACAGACAATGCAAATGATTTTGCAAGAACCACAGCAACTTGATGCAAGAGTATATCAGTTCCCAAATTCAGCAGCTAAAAAACAGACAGCATTTTTTTGTGCTGTCTGTTTTTGGTTTATTTATGATGTTTTCTGTTATGCAAAATCATCACTGTCAATCCAGTGTTGTGATATCGAATGAAATATACTGTTTAAGTTTTGCAAGGTCTGCGAGGTCGGTTGTTCCGTCTTTGGTTGTGTCGGAAGTTACATCCGGTATAAAATCCATGTTCTTTTCACCCATTAATGCAAGGGAGAGTTCGGTAAGGTCAGTGAGGTCTACTACTCTGTCTAGATTTACATCTCCGCACAACACTTTTTGGGGTTTGTTTTGCGGACTATTAATCATTAATCCCAAGTGAACATCGCGCACTATCAAAACTTTTCCGCTTGCCTCAAGTGTTTTTACAACTTCATAAACTTTCTTTTCATCCAAATCATAATTATCAATTACAAGATTCTGATGAAAATCTTCACTTTGGACATATTCCACCAACTCAGGACCCGGAGAAAATTTAAAATCATTATATTTTTCATAGTCAGATGGCACATATGTCGCATCTAATAACGGTATAGATGCGTCCAAACCAAAATCCTCTGCTTTCCATACCTTATTTCGTTCACTATACTCCTTTTTAAGTACAAACAATATATGTGAGAGTTCACCGGTCGTGTACCATTCTTCAAGAATAGGATTAGGTATAACTTCCTCGGTTATATAGGCACCTTCACTTTTTAAAAGTTCATTTAAATAAACAACACCACCCATATAACTGTTGCCACAATTGACACCGTCATAATTCACATAACTATTGCCACTGTCATATTCAGGCTGTTCTTCAACTGCACAAACGCTAAAACTCAAAGATGACATACAAGCTACCAGTGCAGTTATAAAAGCCAACATTCTCGTTTTACGTCTTTTCATAAAAAACATCACCTTTCTAAAAGTCAAAGATTATTATTGTTAAATATAAAATGCAACACATCTGTTGTCACTTTAACGCATCCATTATATGTATTATCATAAGATTCCACATGATTAATTCCAACTACTGTCTTAATCGTATAGTTATTTCCTCCCCGAACATAAGCTGGTGAACCACTGTTTCCCGGAACTGCGTCGGTCTGATATCTAAGTCTGTAAGGGCTATGAACATCTGTACCACTACTTATCAAATTACCATAACCTGTCGATTTTACATCAGCAAGCTCAGGATTTATATTAGCACAATTTCCACCAAAACCAGTAACATATATACTTGTTCCATACGGTATTCCTGTACGTGCAATTCCCAGATTAAAATTAATCAAATCACTTAAGTCTTCTCTTACAGTTACGATTGCATAATCGTATTTGCAAGCATCACTATTAATAGCACTTGAATTATTCATACCCCTATATGCATTTTCCATAAAATATTTCGGAATATGATACGAAACTGGTGTTATACTATACTCATCCGATGGTGTATTATAATCAGAAAAAACCTTAAATTGTAATCCGGTAGGAACAAAACATACACCATTATTTTTAGAATAAAGAGCATGAGCTACAGTTAAAATGGTATGTGAATCAACAACAAATGCAGTTCCTACATTATTATTATACGCATCTTGTATATTAAGTACTCCCATCAAGCCATTTTCAACAACACGATCATCTGAACCAATTATCCCTCGTGTCTGCATTGAATCAACAGAAGCTGTAGATATATCACTCAATGGTGATAATGTATACTCATCTTCTTCCACAAACTCATTTTCATTTACATCATATACACAATAACTTACTCCTCCGGCTATCTGGTCCGGTACTCCACCCATGCTACTTGGATAAGTTCTGGTAGTTGATGAACCACCATTTAAAAGTAAATCAGATATCATATTCTTATCATTTACATCAATGATATAATCATAATTTACATCTAATCTTTGTGCTGTACGTGTATTTGCAGAAACTGAACCGTTTAAGAACTGCTGTATGTATGCTAAATCAATAATGTTTACAACTCCATTATCATCAACATCACCTACAATATAACTACTTGCAGCTGTAGCATGTAAACCGTTATCTGCATATACTCCCCCACACATTGACACTGCCAGTGTCGCACTTAAAATTTTCTTTAAATTGACATGATAATCCCCTCCATCATTATATTAAGATATTCTCTCTACTGTGATTATATCACATATTTTATGTAGTTTACAATTGATTTTTTTTATAAAATTTAAGTTTATTATTTGTTTTTTTTATCACCATAATATCAAAAGATACAGACAACATTTTACCCGTATTGACTGTATCTTTTTATTCAACTTATGAAATTTTTACTGTCAGATTATCATCATCAATCCAACGTTTCTATATCCGAAGGTATATACTGTTTAAGTTTTGGGTCGGTTGTTCCGTCTTTGGTTGTGTCGGAAGTTACGTCCGGTATAAAGTCCATGTTCTTTTCACCCATTAATGCAAGGTAGAGTTCGACATAAAACCACAAAACACCCCCTGAAAAATCTCCTTTTATAAAATATCATAATTTTAAAAACAAAAATACCGACAACATTTCATGATGCTGTCAGTATCTCTCTTTACATGATCTTAATTTTCAAAACAATCAAAAACCAAAAACATTTTTTATCGACTTCTCGATTATTTCAAGACCTTCGATAAGCATTTCATCACTTATAGTAAGTGCCGGCATTATCTTAAGAACGTCGTCTTTACGTCCTGCACGTTCTATGATAAGACCGTTTTTGAAACACTCTCCTGCAACTTTTGCACAAGCGTCTTCAAGAGATGAGTTTGAAAAATCTATGCCATGGATAAGACCAATTCCACGGTGTTCAAAAGTCTTGTCAAGTGGCAGTATTCTTTCGTTTATAAAATCAGTCACGATTTTTTCTTTGGCAGAAACATTTTCGTAAACATGATTTTCGATTGCATACTCTATAGCCCTCTTTGCTCCGACAAATGCCATCTGATTTCCTCTGAATGTGCCGTTGTGTTCACCCGGACGTAAACAGTCTATTTCAGGATTTATAAGAAGAAGTGACATAGGAAGCCCACAACCGCTTATTGATTTTGAAAGTGAAACCATATCCGGAACTATACCAGCACGTTCAAAAGAGAAGAATGAACCGCTTCTTCCGCATCCTACCTGTACTTCATCACATACAAGAAGAATACCGTGACGTGTGCAAAGATCTCTGAGTCGTACAAGCCATTCCTTGTCTGCAACTATAACGCCACCTTCTGCCTGTATTGTTTCGCAGAAAATAGCTGCCGGCTTTTCTATACCTGAATGGTCATCATTAAGTATATTTTCCATATACTCTATGGTATCAAAAGTTTTGTTAAAACCAAAAGGAAATGGCATAAAAGTTACATTTGAAAGAGGAACTCCGGCACCTTCTCTTGAAAAATCAGAACTTGTAAGTGCAAGACTTCCGAGTGTCATTCCATGAAATGCTCCCATAAAAGCAAATACATTTGTTCTTCCTGTGTACTTTCTTGCAATTTTAAGTGCCGCTTCATTTGCATTTGTACCTGTCGGACCGCAGAACATCAGCTTATAATCAAGATTTCTCGGTTCGAGTATGTTTTCTTTAAAACATTTGATAAAATCTTTTTTAGCCTTAGTGTGCATATCAAGAGCATGCATGATCCCCTTGCTCCTGAGATATTCTATAAGACTTTCATTTATTATCTCATTGTTATGACCATAGTTTACTGCACCGGCACCACAGAAAAAATCAATATATTTTTTACCGTCTTCTGTGTACATTGATGACATTTCAGCCTTTTCAAAAACAACCGGAAAACTTCTGCAATAACTTCTTACCTGTGACTCATTCTGAGCGAAAATTTCCATTTTAATTCTCCTGACATTTAAATTTTAAAACTATACCCCTTAGAAACTATTATTTTATTCTCTACATCTTCCTCATTTTATCAAATAACTTATTTTTTCATATTATTTTCACACATAATTCACTTTAATTTATCATATATAAAGGCATAATATATACAGTAAAATAAACGGAGATGATAAACTTGAAAATAATACGAATGATACTTGCCGGAATATTTATCATTATAGGTGCTGTCGGACTTATTCTTCCGGTGTTTCCGACAGTACCCTTTCTGATAACAGCCGCTGTTATCATGGGAAAAAAACCGACCGACGTTATAAAATTGTTCAGATATATTTCCAAAAATATTGAGCTAAGGATGAGACGCCTCATCCGTAAGCTCAAAAAAAATCACACAAACAAATAAATTACTTTGTTCCGAACATTCTGTCGCCGGCATCTCCAAGTCCCGGAACAATATATTTGTTGTCGTCAAGATATTCATCAATAACACCGCAATATATCTCAACATCCGGATATTTTGAAGCAACAAGCTCTATTCCTTCCGGTGAAGCGATTATGCACATAAACTTTATGCTCTTTGCATTTTTCTTTTTAAGTTCTTCTATAGCTACGCAAAGTGATGCACCTGTAGCAAGCATAGGATCAACTATGATAGCATCACGTTCATTTATATCATCAGGTAATTTGCAGTAGTAAAGAACAGACTCTTTTGTCTGAGGGTCACGGAATGTTCCGATATGACCTATCTTAGCTGCCGGTACAAGTGTAGTAACACCTTCTACCATACCCTGACCTGCTCTGAGAATAGGTATAAAAGCAAGCTTTCTTCCCGAAATTATCTTAGTCTTTGCAACTGCAAGCGGTGTTGCTATCTCTACTTCCTTGAGCGGAAGATCTCTTGTAGCCTCATAACACATAAGCATAGCTGTTTCAGATACAAGTTCCCTGAATTCCTTTGCACCTGTAGTCTTATCTCTGAGAAGAGATATCTTATGCTGTATCAGCGGATGTTCAATTACTTTTACATTTTTATACATGGTTTATTTCCTCCCCATAACATTAATTTTTTTTATTATTTGTTTTCTTCTATTTCCTTGATAAGATCAAGTCTTTTCTGATGGCGTCCGCCCTCATATTCTGTATTTACAAAGATGTCTGTAAGTTCCTGTGCTATACCCTCACCGATAACTCTTGCACCCATACAGAGTACATTTGCATCATTGTGAAGACGAGTATATTTTACGGAAAAATGTTCAGAACATACAGAAGCACGTATACCTTTTATTTTATTTGCGGCAATTGACATTCCTATACCTGTTCCGCAGATAAGAATACCTTTATCTGCTTTGCCATGAGTAATATTTTCGCATACTTTTTTTGCTATAACAGGATAATCGCAAGGACTGCCGTCACAGCCACAGTCAATTACCTCTATACCTTTGTCTTCAAGAAATTTTATTATCCCGGTTTTCATATCATATCCGGCATGATCACAGCCAATAGCTATCATGTTACTGGTCCTCCAAATAAATATTTTAATTTTTTTCTATGAGATCTTTTTCAGCTTTCGTTATCTGCATATACAAAGCATCTATTTCTTCAGGATCGCATCCTTCTTTTTCTGCAGCACTCATACAAATGCCTGTCGCTAACTGCATTCTTAAATGAGCAGGTGCAAGTACAAAATTTTTATTCTGATATGTACTGATAAAATCTTTTGCAGTATCACCTGCAAATATTATATCTTCATCATATCCGCATAATTCCTCATAAAGTTCTGATACTTTAAGCATTTTGTCTTCGGTAAGACGCTCAACACTGTCACGATTTACTCTGAAGACCGCACAGTATACTATATCAAGTCTTGCTTTCATAACAGAGCATACCACACCGCAGTTACCTTTGAAGTTATACGCAATAGCCTCCAGGGTAGAAATTCCGTTACATTTTTTATCAAGACCAAAAGCAAGTGCCTTTATAGCAGATACACCTATTCTGAGCCCTGTATACGAACCCGGACCTGCCGCTACGGCAAATCTGTCAATATCATTTACTGAGATCTCTAGATCGGAAAGCATTTTTTCACACAGTGGTAAAATAACCTGCGAATGTGTTTTCTGTGTCTTTACAAAATACTGAGCAAGCATTTCGTTTTCACTGCAAACAGCCACTGAGGCATTTTTTCCTGAAGTATCAATTCCTAATATCAGCAAAACGCTCGTCTCCTTCGATAATTATTTCTCTGGTTTCATCATCGATCCGATTTATCTGAATAAATATCGTATTTTCCGGAAGAGCGTCGATAATATTTTCAGACCACTCTATCACAAAAATACTGTCTTCCATAGGATAATCAAAAAATCCGGTAGTTTCAAGATCATCTGTATTTTCGATACGATACATATCAAAATGATAGATGTTCACATCACCTGCATACTCATTTATCAGAGCAAATGTAGGAGAATACACTTCGTCTTCAAGACCGGCACCCATGGCAAGTCCGCGTGTAAATGTGGTCTTGCCTGCACCGAGTCCGCCTTTATATGCAATTACATCGCCTTTTTTTAAAACCGCACCTATTTTTTTTGCAAACTCAATTGTTTCCTCCGGTGAGGTCGTTATTATTTTGTTCATTTTTACCGCCTTGTTTTATCAGAACAGACCGGATATATTTCCGTCATTGTCGCAGTCGATCTTAAGTGCTGCCGGCTGTTTAGGAAGACCCGGCATTGTCATTATATCACCTGTATAAACCACTACAAATCCTGCACCTGATGAAACTTTGAGGTCTCTGATAGTTATCTTGAAGTTTTCAGGTTTTCCGAGAAGAGCAGGATTATCAGAAAGTGAATACTGTGTCTTTGCAACACATACAGGAATATCGGTAAAACCGAGGCTTTCAATTTCCTTTAATGATTTTTCAGCCTGCGCAGTGAATATCACACCGTCTGCTCTGTAGATTTCTTTTGCTATGATATCAAGTTTTTCTTTTATAGGAAGCTTTTCATCATAAATTGGTTTAAAGTTTATTTTTCCGTTCTTTTCAGCTGTTTCGATAGTACTGCAAACCTTTGTCGCAAGATCAGTTCCGCCTTCTCCGCCCTTGGCAAATATCTCAGTAAGTGATACTTCAACACCAAGTTCATTACATACATTTTCAACAACTTCAATTTCGGCATCTGTATCTGTATGGAATCTGTTTATTGCAACTACAACAGGTATTCCGAACTTCTGCATATTTTCAATGTGTGTTTTAAGATTTACGATACCTTTTTTGAGTGCCTCTACATTTTCAACAGTAAGTTCTGTCTTAGGCACTCCGCCATTATATTTCATAGCTCTGATAGTAGCAACAAGAACTACACATGACGGGCTTATTCCTGAGCAACGGCACTTTATGTCAAAAAACTTTTCAGCACCGAGGTCTGAACCGAATCCTGCTTCTGTTATACAGTAATCACCAAGTTTAAGTGCAAGCTTAGTTGCTCTTACCGAGTTACAGCCGTGTGCTATATTTGCAAAAGGACCGCCATGAATAAATACAGGATTGTTTTCAAGTGTCTGAACGAGATTTGGTTTAAGAGCATCTTTGAGAAGAGCTGTTACGGCTCCCTGTACTCCGAGCTGTCTTGCATATACAGGCTGACCGCTAAGATCATATGCCACAAGTATATTTCCTATTCTCTTTTTTAAGTCTTCAAGATCGGCAGCAAGGCACAAAATAGCCATTATTTCAGAAGCAACGGTTATCTGGAAACCATCTTCACGAGGAACACCGTTTACTTTTCCTCCAAGTCCGATTATAGTATTTCTGAGTGCTCTGTCATTCATATCAAGACATCTCTTGAATATTACTCTTCTGCAATCGATACCGAGCTCATTGCCCTGCTGTATATGATTGTCGAGCATTGCACATATAAGATTGTTTGCAGCTGTTATAGCGTGCATATCACCTGTAAAATGGAGATTTATATCCTCCATAGGAACTACCTGTGAATAACCGCCACCGGCTGCACCGCCCTTTATGCCGAAAACAGGACCGAGTGAAGGTTCTCTGAGTGCGAGCATTGCCTTTTTGCCTATCTTAGCCATCGCCTGGGTAAGACCTACACTTACTGTTGTTTTTCCTTCACCTGCAGGTGTAGGGTTTACAGCTGTTACAAGTATAAGTTTTCCGTCTTTTTCCCCTTCAAATTTTTTATAAACAGCCTCAGAAAGTTTTGCCTTGTACTGTCCGTACTGTTCAAGATCATCATCTTCTATTCCGAGAATCTGTGCTATTTCGTTGATTTTCTTCATTTTTGCTCCCTGAGCAATTTCAATATCAGTCAGCATAATAATTTATCCTTTCAGAAGTATATATTTTTACATACGTATCCGACAAAAATTGATTTTTATACGATTATACTTAATTATACCATATACAAAAATTTGTTTCAACACTATTGAGATAAAAAAATACGGATATTTTCTTTCTTTACCTGAAAATATCCGTTATTTATTTTCTTTACTCCTGACAATTTTTGTCGAAAAATTCTTCTTTATTATCACCGTGACAACACGGAGGTTCTATATGGATATGCCCCTCATTTACAGCACCCGGCGGAACAATAACTACCGGTTTTTCTCCATCATGAGGAAATTTTTCGTTCTCATTTTCCTTATCGGGTCTTTCTTCTTTTATGTCATCATCTTCTCTGTCGTTGTCGTCTTCATTTTCCATATTTTCTTCTCTGTCATCATCATCAAAGTCATCATCAGGTTTTTTATCATCACCCGGTTCATGATCCGGTGGCGGTAATTTTGTTTCGGACGGACGTTCTTCCGGAGGAACAGGACCGCTTATATCAGGCTTGTGCGGAAGTGGCAAAGTAGTTGTTTCTTCTCTTTTGGCAGATGTATACTCTGTTGTCTTTTCAGTATCAGCAGGTATTCCTGTATTTTCAGTAATTGCAGGAACAGTAGTAACAGTCGGGCTTAAAGAAACAGGTGTACCTTTTGTCTGAACAGGCGGTACGGATACTGCTGAGGTTTCTGTAACTGTCTGAACAACTGTTGTACTCTGTGAAACCGATAAAGATGAAGAAACTTTTTCACTTACTTTTTCGGTTACAGATGTAGTTGTTTTTTCAGTTGAAGTCACTGTTACTGTCGTCGTGACATTATTGTTTTTGCCCGGTTTTCCGCTTGTTGTGATATTTCTGTTATGTACAGATATACCACATATCATAAGTACAACAGCTGCGGCTGCCGCAAATGATCTGAAATAAATCTTTTTTTCATGCTTTACAACATGAACCTGTGTTTCAGTTGATTTTTGTGTATTACCACTTATTTCGGGAAGATTATCAAGAACATTCATTATTCTGCTTTCATAATCGGCAGGAATAAGTTTATTCTTATTTTTCACGCTTCTCCCGAATACTTTATCTATATATTTATGCAGCATAGTTTACCATTTTCCTTTCTCTAACCGATAAGTGCCTTTACCTTCTGTCGCCCTCGGTTAAGCCTTGATTTGACCGTACCGACGGCAATATTCAGATGATCGGCAATATCTTTTATGGGAATATCATTATAATAGAATAGTATGAGTACTGTCCTGTACTCTTCCTCAAGAGAATTTACAATTTCCCAGGTTTCATCATGATAATCAGTGTAGGAAGGTTCATAAAGCACATCTTCTATTGACTGAGTATGCTTATTTTTCCTGCATATCATATATGACTCATTGATAACTATCCTTGTTATCCATGATTTAAAATAATTTTCTTCTTTAAGTTGTTCTAAATTTTCAAACGCTTTCATTATAGCATTACAAACTGCATCTTCAGCATCGGTATCATTTCTCAGTATTGACTTCGCAGTAAAAAAAAGCGAATCCTTATACTTCAGAACCAACCTGCTGAATTCTTCTTTTGAATTCATATACCCGCCCCTCTTATATAATAACTTTATACTATAACTATATAAAATCATTGTACAATCGAATCAGTCTTATGTCAATACATCAATAATAAGATGCTTTTTAAGCTTAAAAGGTTCCAAAAAAATTTTTTTAATTTTTTTTATTTTTTCGGGAACCTTTTGAAACCCTTGTGCATCTAATTAACATAGCAAACAAAAACTGCAGTTTAGCTTATTGGTACATATATCACTTAAATCACATTCACATTCACAAAACTTAAATTTTATTTTTGAAGGGAGGTTGTCTTGCTTTTGGTAGGCAAGACACAGTATTATGAAAATTAAAAAGATTTTAGCAGGTATCTCTGCAATGGCAATCGTAGCATCATGCGCAGTTTCAGTTTCTGCAGAAACTGACAAACCGGTTATCGATCCTGAATTTTCCGTACCGGCTCAGTCTGATACAAACGTTGAAGAAGATGCCGAAGACGCTGAAGATGTTGAAGATGACGCAGAAGATGCTGAAGACGATAAAGAAGATTCAGAAAAGCCAGCTAAACCTGAAAAGCCTGCTAAGCCTGAAAAACCGGTAAAACCTGAAACTGATGACAGCACTGACGTTGAAGACGAAGAAGATCCTGAAGACGTTGAAGACGATGATAAAGACGAAGACGATATGGGTTCAAATGACAATGAAGAAGGAACAGACGATGATGATGCTCCTGATCATGATGACGACCTTGGCGACGATGATGATATAGACGATGACGATAAGAAGCCTTGTGGCAAACCTGAAAAACCGGAACTTCCTGAAGGTGATGTAAAGCCTGAACCTCCGGTTGCTCCTGAAAAGCCTGAAGCTCCTGAAAAGCCGGAACTTCCTGAAGGTGACGTAAAACCTGAACCTCCGGTTGCTCCTGAAAAGCCTGAAGCTCCTGAAAAACCGGAACTTCCTGAAGGTGACGTAAAACCTGAACCTCCGGTTGCTCCTGAAAAGCCTGAAGCTCCTGAAAAACCGGAACTTCCTGAAGGTGACGTAAAACCTGAACCTCCGGTTGCTCCTGAAAAACCGGAACTTCCTGAAGGTGATGTAAAGCCTGAACCTCCGGTTGCTCCTGAAAAGCCTGAAGCTCCTGAAAAGCCGGAACTTCCTGAAGGTGATGTAAAACCTGAACCTCCGGTTGCTCCTGAAAAACCGGAACTTCCTGAAGGTGATGTAAAGCCTGAACCTCCGGTTGCTCCTGAAAAGCCTGAAGCTCCTGAAAAGCCGGAACTTCCTGATGATGAAAATATGTTCGATTACTGCGATGACGTTGATGAACTCATTCACGATGCTATCGAAAAATACCTCGAACTTACATACGGTGATGTAAATCAGGACATGGTTACAGATCTTACAGATATGACACAGCTTGCTCTTGCACTTATCGGTGATGTATCACTTGATGATGCACAGAAAGCAGCAGCTGACGTAGTAGCTGATGATAAACTTGATCTTGCTGACCTTGCAACATTCAAACAGTTTATCATGGGTCAGGAAGTTGTTTTAGGCCCACAGCAGTAATTGTATAACAATATACATACTCAAAAAGACATAACATAATTTTTCAAAAACATAAATTCCTTCAAGATTCAGAAACACTCCCACAGTGTTTCTGAATCTTTTTATTTATTATGACAAAAAAGTCTTGTATTTACAAACCGAATATTATATAATATAATAAATAGGTTGTATGAATAGGGGGTTGAATACAATTGGGACTTTTAAACAAAAACGATCTTGAAAAAATGACAAAAGATGATCTTATAAATGAAGCTATATATCAGGAAAGAAAATGTTTTCTTATATGCGAATCTTTCGACTATGCACTATGGGAATATGACAGAAGAACAAAGCTGATGTCACATCAAAGAAAGTTCGGAGGGAAATGGTCGGATTCGGATCTTGATATACCTGACTTCAAAAATGCTATGCTTGGCTGGGGAATAATACATCCTGACGATCTTGAACTATTTATAAAATACTGCAACAGCCTTGACAACGGCGATGAATCATTTTCATATGAGCTTCGTATGATCACCGACAGCGGTTCTTATACGTGGTCACGATACAAAGGAAGAACACTGTACGATGAAAAAGGAAATGTTATAAAGACAGTCGGAATAACCGAAAATCTGACTGAAAAGAAAGAAGAACAAAAAAGCTGGATAGACAAAGCCTCAAGGGATTCCCTTACAAGTCTTCTTAACAAAAACGCTACTAAAAATGCAATTGTTGAAACTATAAGAAACAGCGGTTCTGATACCAGACACTGCCTTGCTATAATAGATATTGATGATTTTAAATATATAAACGACACATTCGGACACCAGTTCGGAGATTCTGTTATAAAAGAATTTGCAGATACCATGTCTGCTGTATTTCCTGACGATATAGTCGGCCGTATCGGCGGTGACGAATTTTTTATAATGAAAAAAAATATCAAATCCGATGATGAGATAAATTTCTTTGGCACGACTATCTGCGACGCTGTCCGCTCAATAAATCTAAAAAACGAAAAATTCTGTACTTCAAGTGTAGGTATATCTGTATTTCCTGACCATGGTATAAATTACGAACAGCTATATTATTGTGCCGACAATGCATTGTATGAAACAAAAGGAAACGGAAAAAACGGCTTTACGGTATACCATGACTTCATAAAACACGATAAACAAGCTTTACCAAAAAGAAAACAAGCCCAAAACAGAATCGTCGAAGAAGAACATACCATTGATGAGCACATTATAAACTATGCATTTGAAGTTCTCACAAAATCTATATCCGTTGACTCAAAAATAAAAATGATTTTTGATTATATAGGTTCATATTACGGATTTACACGCATATTTTATGCTTTTTGCAATGATATAAAAAGCAAAATAGAAATTCCGTTTATCTGGTCTGACGGGCTTGTACCAAACACTACTGCCAAGATCACAGAAAGACTTACATGGTTTAACAGCAAATTTAAAGGATATGCTACCGAAAGTGCCGTATATACCATAAATGACATTCAGACAGACAAGACAATAGCTTTTGACGAATTTGACGCATATGAAGATCTGTCTGTACGTTCGCTGTGCAGAATAAATCTTTACAACGAAAACAAGTATCTGACATTTATACAATTTGAAGATAAAAATTCTGTAAGAGAATTTGGTGAAGATATTGTCGACACCCTGCTTATCGTTTCAAAAATTATAAATATCCATATAAACGGTTCGGGCAAAAATGCTCAGAATGAAAAAGAAATAAACAATAACCAGATAAATAAAATATTCGGTGATATGCAGGAAAATTTCATGTATGTGATCGATCCTGACAGTTATGACATAATCTATCTAAATGACTATGCCCGAAAAAAATGTAATGTCATGTACGATTCTGGAAAATGCTATGCTTTGCTCTGCGGTTCTGACAAACCATGTGAGCAGTGCTTTGCCCAAAACGGAACAGCAGATTACGGTGAAGTAAGCGGGGTCTACAAGATACATAAAAATATGCATATAAAAGCCAAAGAATTTATCTTAAAAACTACAGGGAAAAAAGTATGTGCCATAAACGCCGTAAACCGTTCAAGATTTATGCCGTATAATATTCGCATAAACCAGGCTGACGGCAGATGTATGAATATAGACGATTTTATTTTTGAAGCCGATAAGATAATAAAATCAGATCCCGATACACCATACGCATTTTTGTATCTTCGTATGCAGGGGTATGAACGAATGCTCAGAAAATACGGATTTACATATGAGCAAAAACTCATGGAGGTATTTTCAAAAGCTGATGAAACTCTCGGATATAATGAGATCTTCAGTCATATAACAGCCGGTGATTTTATTTATCTTTTCAGAGTTGAAGGCGATATCGACAGTGCATATTCACGAAACACAACTCTTATGAAGGATCTATTAAAACAACTTGAAGACAAAGAAGAAAAAAGTCTTTATTCTTTCAGACACGGTTTTTGTGTCAAAAATCCTTCCGATACCATGACTGTAAGAGAATGCATAGATCAGGCTTATGGCACAATGCATGCCCGTGAAAAAAATGTAGGTGCTGAAAATATGGTTTACTACGGAGCGCTGTATAAAGAAATCATTGATGATGCACTTGCTCTTTCAAAAGATTTCAACAGCGAAGTCGTAAAAAA
>SVNW01000038.1 GCA_015066745.1 Ruminococcus sp.
GGGATATAGGGTGTGTGTTACACCCGGTTGTAGTAAACTTGGGTTAGTCCTGGGTTGAACAATAAATAAAATATGTTTTAATAAAATTTTATATTATTTTTATTAAGTTTAATATTTTTAATAACATCACGGAAGTACACAAATTATTGAATTCCCCGAAATACGAACTGCAAGGTTCAATAAAGATTTTTACTTTGGTTTTTACTGTACAATATTACCCCAACAGGCTCGGAGATGGGCGACAAGGTTTACCGGAACAGGGATAATAAACGAATATATTTACACCCCGGATAATAATCTGAAAATTCTTACTTTTCATGAAATGACTGAAGAATGGCTTGACTTTATAACTGTTTGCCGAATGGGCAAGTCTCATACATACGACATTGTCGAAGGTCCGATGGCAAATGATACAATCTTTAATTATGTTCAGGATTTTGTTGATGGTAAAATTTCAAGAGCAGCATTCTGGGAATTGGCAAAATTCAAAAAACCTACTCATCAAATCAGTTTTCATACTGCACGAGCTCTCGCAACACTTAAATTCGAGAAAGGATATGAGGTAAATGAATAAAAATAATTCTGATTTGTTTTATACCTGTAGTCTCATTGAATTTATAGGA
Source organism: Ruminococcus sp. (assembly GCA_015066745.1). Lineage (GTDB taxonomy): Bacteria > Bacillota > Clostridia > Oscillospirales > Ruminococcaceae > HUN007. The sequence continues at coordinate 624 of SVNW01000038.1, forward strand.
AGAAAGTGTCATCAAAAAAGAAGTGATATCGTAAAACTCCTTGGAGAAAAAACTATAAACAGAATATACCATAATGCAGATATACTTCATTGTGAGGTAATAGATTCTGTAGCCGACAGATATATCGAATTACTTTCAATACCGGACGGAGATTTTGACAACATTGCTTTATGCAAATATTTAATCCCCGACTACTGGGCAATAGGTGCCGTATATGAAAGACTGATTGAAGATATATACGATACTGTTACAGCCGAGAATATTATTGCAATCTACACTTCATGGATAAGTGATGCCATTTCAAATTATAATACTGATTTTTATTATCAAAGTCGTGACTATATAAAAGAGTGCTATATCGCAGATAAAATATTATAATATTTTAAGCCACAGAAAACAATCTGTGGCTTTTTGTTATTTATTACAGTAAAAACACAAACATAAATATATTATTTTTAAACTATATATTTTTCACCTTACGCATAATATTAAACTCTATTTTTCCCAACAAGCACTTTCTTTCCCTCAAATGCAAACCCATAATTTACGATCTGATCTTCGCAAATTCCGATATCTATGAGATTCTGCTTATAATTTTTATCATCTATCTGCTTCAAAGCATTTTCAAGAGCATCTTCAAGACACTTTTCTCCACGATTTTTGTTTACTACCTTAAATTCTATTATAAATGCCTTATCTGCATTTTTGTTTTTCGGTACCAGCATTACATCATATCTTCCAAATCCGCTCTCACGATTTGATAAAACAGCGTATCTGTCCTGTAATTCCACAAGAAGTCCGAGTACAAGTCCGTGATAAAATCTTTCAGGTGCCAGAAAATCTGATTCATTCTGAGCAGTATCAAATGAACTTATAACTGATTTCAAAATACAGTTCATATATTCATTCATTTCATCTACGTCACCTATAAGCATACTGCTTATAAAATCACTATAATTATCGTCTGCTTTTCCAAACCATTCTTTTATCAGTCTTCTGAACATAAGCATAACTTCATGATTTACAATCTGAAGTTCATAAATGCCATCATTTATTGAATTTATTTTCAGATATCCGCTTGCCACAAGCAAACTCCATACTGCATTTTGATTTTCGCTTAACTGATCAAAAACCATTTCTTCGTCTACTGTTTTATAAACGGACTCTCCATTAAGCAATTTTTCAAAATCCATTTTAAGTTTTCGACTACCTTCTCTTATAAGTTTACTTACAAGGGAATTTGAACTGGTATTTGCCCAATATGGTTTTAATGCTCCTTCATCGAGAAAATTTATTATCGACCAAGGATTATAAATATCTTTTGCATTTCCTATCGTAAATCCGTCATACCAGCTCTTTACTTCATCTTTATTGGTATATCCATATTCATTCATAGCCTCAAAAACTTCATCTTCTGTAAATCCGAAATAATTCTGATATTTTTCCGATGACATTGAACAGATTTTCAGATTATTCAGATCAGAAAAAAGTGATTCTCTGCTTACTCTGGTTATTCCGGTCATTACCGAACGGTACATAAATTTATTATTCTTAAAAGTGCTGTTAAAAAACAATCTCATAAAAGATACAACCTCGTCCCAGATTTCGTTCACCCAGGATTCCTGAAGCGGTGTATCATATTCATCAAGAAGAATAATTACTTTTTTCTTGTAGTGAGTACACAGAATTCTTGATAAAATATATACTGCATCTTTCGCATCTTCAGATGACCTTTCGATATCGATCTTATAAAGCATATTCTTAAAATCATCTTTTTCAGAATCTGTAAGAATTGTACTTTGATATATCGTGCTCATAAATTCTTTGTAAAGTTCACTTAATACTTTACAGAAATCATCTTTCATTTCATTAGCGTTACTACTTTTTAATTTTGCAAAACTAAGAAAGATAACAGGATATGTACCCTGAAATTTTCTGTATTCCTCATATCTCCAAATATCAAGACCTTCAAACAAATCCGATCTGTTTGCATATTTTGTACTAAAAAAACAATCAAGCATATCCATATTCAAAGTTTTTCCGAATCTACGTGGACGTGTTATAAACGTAACTGCATCATTACTCTCCCACCAGTCTTTTATAAACATTGTTTTGTCTACAAAAAAACAATTGTTTTCCCTTATCTGACTAAAACTCTGCAAACCTATCGCAACCGGCTTATTCATCTTTTTCACTCCTATTGAAAGTATTTTTTCTATTTACATCTGTTCATTCTCTCTAGATATATTTAGTATAACATTTTTTTGTATTGTTAGCAAGGTTACAATATTATTATGAATAATCACTAAAAAAACGCCACAAATATAAATGTGACGTTTTTTCATAATTATTATTCCCACTTTTTCGCATTTTCATATATGCAGTAAAAGTATTTTTCCAGTTCTTTTTCGCTCATTTCAAACATACAACAGTATTTTATTTCAACATTTTCAGTTGACATATTCCATTATTATTTCCTATCTTCAATCAATCCATCTTCAATCTGTATAATACGATCACAATTGTTAGCTACTTTCATATCATGTGTAACTATTATTATTGTTTTTCCGTCTTTATTAATCGCTTTAAAACATTCCAATATATCTTTACTTGTATTAGTATCAAGTGCTCCGGTAGGTTCATCAGCAAGAATAACTGGAGTATTTGTTACTAACGCTCTTGCAATTGCACATCTTTGTTGCTGACCGCCGGACATCTGCAATGGTAATTTATCTTTCATCTCGGCTATACCCATCTGCTCTAATTTTTCCATTATAATCTTTTTTCTGTTTTTTATCTTACGAGCAATAAGTGGCATTTCAACATTTTCATATACTGTATATTTATTCATCAAAGCAAAATTCTGAAAAATAAAACTGATATTCTCTTTTCTGAATAAATGCATTTCTGAAGGAGAATAAGCTGATATATCTGTACCGTTGAAATAATATCTGCCGGATGTCATATTTTCCATACCACCAAGTATGTGAAGCAAAGTTGATTTACCTGAACCGGAAGTTCCTATTATAGCAATCAACTCACCTTCTTTTATTTCTGCATTTATATCTTTTAATGCATGAGTATATATTCCATTTACAATGAAATCTTTTTTTACATGTTCAAGTTTAATCATTTTGTCCTCCAATCATTCTAAGCGGTGATAATTTTCTTAATATTACTATTGAAAACAATGTTATAAAAACAGTTATTAATCCAATAACTGAAAGTGATAACGGTATAGCTATATGAACTATTATTCTATTAAAAACATCGCTCATATCCTCAGAACCTTTAAAAACAAGATTAACAGCCAGTAGGCAGATAATAATACTTATTAAAAAAGCGAACACTGATACAGCAATATTTTTTATTGTAATTATTTTGCTGATATCAGATATAGAAAAACCATTTGCGTACATTATTCCGTAGTTTCTCATCTGGCTGAGTAAATCAAGTATGTGGGTACATATAAGCATAAGTATACAAGATATACATACTATCGTTATAAGTTTATATAAAATGTTTTTTATAAACAACCATTCCTGATTTGCCATTTCATACTTATCATTAAGCGTAGTATAGAGAATATAATCTTCCATATCATATTTTTCAGCTACACTGTAAAGTTTCTCTATAGCCTGATTTATATTATATCCTTTATTTGCACAAAGTAAAAATCTAGATGTATGATAATCCGAGAAGCATAATATCTCATATTTCATATCATGTGTAACAGAATAACTTGTTGCACTTATTCCAGATGTAAAATTATCATCAAAAAAAATTTGCGATTCGTCAAGAATACCGGCAACTTTAAATTTATAACCATTTACCTCATATTCTGTTCCTGGATTAATAAAATCTTTATATCCAGAACCAAGATATAAATAATCCGTGTCGCTTTCAAATTTCATTTCAGAAGGATGCGTTCCGGAAGTTATCTCAATTTTAAACATATCTGTAGCATTTTTATGTATTGAAGTCATATTTAAATATTCATCAAAAGTACCTCCGCCTTTTTTTTGTATTTCATATAATTCCGGAATAGGCAGATAACCGCCTGTCGAATATGAACCTATACAATTTATTTCTGCTTCTTCCGAAACGTCATCTAAAAACTCACTAATTTTTAACTGCATTTCTTTCAGTTGTTCAAGCCCCATATTATCGCCATAATCGATATCTAATTCAGCTGTACAATCTACTCCACATACGAGAAGAGTATCTATAGTTTCATAGACTTCATCACGATTTTCAGATAATATAACAGACAGCATTATGACAAGTGTGCTTACAACTATAAGAAATACCGAAAGTAATGATCTACGTATATTTTTTGACAAAAAATCAAAAGCAAAATTCAGTATCATACCATAACTCCTTAAATTATTTTATCTATCACATTTACGATTTAATTTCTTCGGTCAATATCAGTTTATTTAACCTTTGAAAAAGATAAAACGCACATAGTATTACTTCTAATATCATACCAACACAAATAATTCCGAATTTCGCCAAAGATAAACTATCAAATATCATTCTGTCATTCATAATAAATCTAAAAACAATATTAGAAATAACTGCTATAATTACAGAAGGAATTGATAAAAATAAAATATCAACAATCAACATCTTAAAAATCTGTAAATTTGAAAAACCATACGCTTTTCTTATAGAAATCTCCTTTTTTCTCTGACTAAGCCACAAAAAAGATATACAAAAACACGTATATAAGGAAAACAATATACATACAGGCAAGAAAATCATATTTAAAAGCTTATTAGTAGCATCCAGATGATAATTTGCCTGCTTAATATTCTCCTCTTTTTCTAAAACTACAGGATAATCTTTCAATGAATCTAATATCAATTGATAGTCATCATCGATTGAAGAATTGCTGTATAATTTTATTCTCAAAAATTTTGATTGCATTCTTTCAACCATATTTTCCAATAGTTTTTCTTTCATATCATCGTTGCAGTTATTCCAGAACATATACATAGAATAATCTATACCTGATGAATACTCATCGTTTAAAACATAAGACACTTCGGTCGGTATTTCATTTACCATCAAAATATTATCTTCGCAGTATTTCAACATACTCTTCCCCACTATAATGGGATTTTGTGTTGATTTTAACGGAAAAGAAATCTTTTCACCTGTTTGTGTAATCATTTCAGGATATTCGTTCATATTTATCATAAGTTCAATCTCAAATTGCTCAAGCTGATTCGAGATATCATTCACAGTATTGTCAAAACATACATTACAATTTGTACTCTGTGATGCAATAATAATCTGTTTCAAAATCTCCTTTGTCATTTCATCATCTATATCTTCTTGCTTATCTATCAAATAATAATTCTGATTTTCAAACTGTGTCAGGACGTTTTTTTGTTTTAACTCAATAATTATGATGTCTGCTATATAAATTAATATAAACGCCGAAACAAACAACCCAATCATTAATAAATAACCCGAAAACCCAAACCTCGTATATCTGTGTTTTATCTTCATATACTACACCCTCTTTACAGCATAAAAAGCATTACAGATACAACACTGTAATGCTTTTTACTGTTAATGAATCACTTCAATTTTATAAACAACAAAATTATGCACATATGTTGTATAAAATAAAAATATTAATCTAAATCTACTGTTATAGTTTCTCTCGCAGTTCCACATTTCATTTCAAGAGCCGCTCTATTTCCACCATAACCAGTCTTTACATTTGTTTTATTAATTCTTCTTCGAGTACAATAAAGATATTCTTTAGGTAACATATCAGAATCTGTACCAGCACGAACAGCAACATAGCCACCATCAGGTATACAACTTACTGCTAATTCATCACCATACAAGAAAGCATTATAGTTCACCTGATCTTGGCACCACAATGGTCCCTCTACCCCATTAATATATCCATCAAGGTAAACGTCACCTTCGCTTATTATAGTTGTTGCATACCCTGCATATATTGTCGCTGGTATAGCTGCAAAAGCCATAGCAAAAGCACCAATAACTGAAACTTTTCTAAATAAATTCTTCACGTTCATTAGATTTCCTCCATAACGTCATCATATCTGTCTTTAACATTTCCTTTTATGCTGTATTAACCTGCTGATTCTCATATCCATTGCTTGTTTTACAATAACTCAACCATATATAAATTCTAGTATTTATTTTAATAAAAGCATTAGCTAAAACATATTAGTTTATTGTGAATTTCAGGAAAAATATATACATTAAAAAGCAAGTTAATCAGCATATTTATTATACCAAAATACAACTATACTGTCAATTGAACGTACAAACAAAAGTTATGAAAAAAAAAAAAAAAAAAATAGATATTTTGCATTACAATAATTGGACTAACTTTTTTTCTGAAACATATTCTAAATTCACAAAGTAAAAAACGCCACAAATTGATGTGACGTTTTTTTCATAATCATTATTCCCACTTTTTCGCATTTTCATATATGCAGTAAAAGTATTCTTCCAGTTCTTCTTCGTTCATTTCAAGCATAATACGGTACTCCGATTCGGCATCTTCGCCGATTGCCTCACGCTGTTCCTTGCTTGCCAGCTTGTAATCAGCACCATACTTCTCATTAAATTCCACAAGCGCTTTTTCTATCTTTGCCCGTTTGGTTTCTTCATCTTCTACAGAAGCATAAGTAACTGTTTTCGTGCCATCAACCGATATACTTGCCGTAAACGGCAAATTGCTCTCACTTTCATAATAAGGAAGTGTCTTTGCCTGCACATCACCTGTATCAATGTACATCACATCTTCCGAATCGGCAATAACACTCTGACTGCTTACAGAACAGATACAAACAAGTGCAATTGCAAATGCAGTACATAGCAAACTCTTTTTCAAATTTACCACCCTCCTTTCAATAAAAAAATCCTCCCTTACCTTTATTTTACCACTACATATCAGACCTGTCAATCAGCACATTGCTCAAAAAAATCCTTATGCAAAATAAACAACAAAAAAGCAGAGAACATTGTTATTTCACGGTTGCCGAATATATAACAGAACCCGACAAATTTTTAAGAGAAACAACAATAATATTCTCTGCTTTTTTATTTAAAAAATCTACAACTTAAATCTTTGTTATATCAACAAGCTCAACATCATCAATAGTTCTTTCGGTCATAAGAACATTTGCAAGTGCTCTTGCTGTATCTATCGCTGTGAGTGAACAGATAGAACGTTCAACTGATTTACAGCGCATCTTAACACTGTCTCTTGCAGGCATTCTGCCTTTTTCGGAAGTAGAGATAACATAATGTATCTTTCCGCTCTCAAGGAGTGAGATAACGTTTGGCTCTTCGTCAGAAACCTTGTTTACAAGACTTGTAGCTATCATATTTCTGTTGAGATAACTTTGCATTAAAGAAACGGTATTCATACGGAACCTGTCATGGTCGATTTGGATGCTTACAAAATTATAGATATGATTCCTTCCAAAGAGAGTAACAAAGTCCATATGTGGATCAGTACAATCCTAACATATCAATGATTTCACGAGATGGTGCATCTGGATACGCTTCAACCGAAGCAAAATCACATCCGAACGCAATTCGGGTGACTGATCGCTTTCATCTGCTAAAAAATCTGGCCGAGATTGTTGAGAGATACATCAAGAGCAAATTTTCCTCTCACATCGGAATAGTATCAGAACACATACACTTAATATAACTGTAAATTTTTTATTCATAATATTATGATGTAATATCGCAAAGCTTTACAGCATCTTTCTTTATTAATATACTGTAATTGATTATATAGCAAACGAAAATTGTAACTAAACAAAATATGATATCATTAATATTGCCAATTTCTCCTTGCAAGGATTCTATCATAAGATTAGTTGCTTTGTAAGTCGGAAAAAAGGATATAAACTTACTCAATAAATTGGTTGATAATGAATCTGCCATCAATACAGGGAATACTAATACAAGTTCAACAATGAGCATGATACCAGAATTATTAAAAATCATTCCTACTAAATGTCCAATTGAGGAAACAGTAAGAATTACTATCAACCATACCAAAACACTTGAAAGTGTTATCTTAAAATCAAACAATCCAACCGTCTTCACAAATATTAAATATGCAGCGTTCATTAAAAGAAACTGAAATATTACCGCCAACTGTTTTGTTAAGAACACATTAATTTTATTTATTGGAGATTTAATAATATACATTAATGTTTTTGTGCCTTTTTCCTGCTGAATCTGATTAATAGAGTTGTTCAGAGTTGAATATAGAAAGATCCAGATAAAGCCAAATGATACAAGAGGATCGAGTGATTTGCTTTTAAGATCAACCTTATTTAGTTCAATAGACAAACACTGTGTTTGGTTTACTTTATCAACGAGATCAGGATAGTTTTCTACAAGATTTTGTGCATTTATAATAGTTACAGCTTGATTTATTACAGAGGCAGAGCTTTGTCCTTTGGTATTTGAAGCATTATAATACATTTCTATTGTTTCGTTGTCAATAACAATGTATGCATCTAAATTAGAGCTTGAAAGCTCTTGTTCCATTTCATTAATGTTGTCAAACTTTAAAAAGTCTAATTTGATACCATCCATATCTTGTATGCCATTGTTTAATAAAGCAACCGTTGAATCAAAATTCTGTATATAACCTATTTTTAATTCAACAACAGAGGTTTCAGATGTAATATACGAAGCAATAAGAGTAAGTACCGGAACCAGTACACTTACTAATAAAAGTTGCCAATTCTTTAGCAAAAGTTTAATTTCTTTATTCAGTAATGTTATGAATTGCATTTTTTCTTACCTCGTTATATAAAATATCCAATGAAACTTCTTTCGTAACGATATCAACAAATTTATCAGTATCACCAAGTTCAGATAAAACATGATTTAGATGGTCCGCCTCAAATGTCATTATAATTAAATCATTGGAATCTTTATATTCAAAATTGTTTTTATGAATATAATCCATAATTTCAGGAGTGCGGTTAATATATAGTGAAATCATCTTTTTACCATTATATTTTTTTATAAGATTATTAACTTCACCGCTTTCAATTACTGTTCCTTTTTCAATAATTACAACCTCGTTTACAATTACTTGTGTTTCTGTAAGATCGTGAGAGGATATAATCAACTTTATCTTTTCTTCTTCTTTTAATGATTTTAAAAGAAGAAGAAAATCACTTTTGGCTACAGGATCGAGTCCTGAAAACGGTTCATCAAGGAATAGAACCTTTGGTTTGGATATAACACTGATAAGCAACATTACCTTTTTTAACATACCTGTAGAGAGGTGTTTAATCTGTCTGTTTTCAAATTCTTTTACCCCGCCCCAATCTCTCCAATAGTTATATTTTTTACTGGAGATGCCGTAAATTCCAAGAAAATATTTTATAACTTCCTTAACAGTCAATACTGGATACAGAACTAATTTATCAGTAAATAATCCTGTACATTGTTTGATCTTATTAGGTTCTTTTTTTACAGAATAATTATTAATTAATATATCACCGCTATTTATTGATAACAATGCATTTGATGCCATGAAAAGAGTTGTTTTTCCGGCACCGTTACTGCCAAGTATTCCTATAGCATTATTATTATTAGAACTAAATGATATATTATTTAATGCTGGTATTGACATTTGAGGGTATATTTTACTGACATTATTCACTTCGTACACGGTGGTCATTCTCCTTTGCGTCAATAATTAACATTATTTTTGTATAATAATTTCTAAAATATGCCCATAGGAATATTATTACTCCCATGGGCAATTTTATTTTTCTAAATCATGTTTACTATAAACATATTATTTTCATTCTGTAATCTATCAGATTTTTGTAATATCAACAAGCTCAACATCATCAATAGTTCTTTCGGTCATAAGAACATTTGCAAGTGCTCTTGCTGTATCTATCGCTGTGAGTGAACAAATAGAACGTTCAACTGATTTACGGCGCATCTTAACACTGTCTCTTGCCGGCATTCTGCCTTTTTCGGAAGTAGAGATAACATAATGTATCTTTCCGCTCTCAAGGAGTGAAATAACATTCGGTTCTTCATCCGAAACCTTGTTTACAAGACTTGTAGCTATCATATTTCTGTTGAGATAACTCTGTGTTCCCTGTGTACCGTAGAGGTCAAATCCCATCTGTGAGAATTTATCAGCAACTGCAACTATTTCAGGCTTGTCTGTATCTCTTACAGAAATAAGCACTCCACCTTCACGCTTGAGGTCAAACCCTGCTGCCACAAGACCCTTGAGCAATGCGTCTTCAAATGTCTTTGCAATTCCGAGACATTCACCTGTGGATTTCATTTCAGGTCCGAGCATTGTATCAACGTCATGAAGTTTTTCAAAGCTGAATACAGGTACTTTTACTGCTACATAATCAGCTGACGGATAAAGTCCGCTTTCATAACCCAAATCTTTAAGAGTAGCTCCAAGCATTATTTTTGTTGCGATATCAACCATAGGAATGCCTGTTACCTTGCTTATATACGGAACTGTTCTTGAAGAACGTGGATTTACTTCGATAACATAAACTTCATTGTTATATACAACATACTGAATATTTACAAGACCGATTACTTTAAGTTCAAGAGAAAGTCTCTTTGTATACTCTATGATAGTATCCTGAATTTTCTTTGAAAGTGTCTGCGCAGGATATACGGAAATAGAGTCACCTGAATGTACACCTGCACGTTCAATATGTTCCATGATACCCGGAATAACAAAATCTTTTCCGTCGCATATAGCGTCAACTTCGATTTCTGTACCCATCATGTACTTATCAATAAGAACAGGGTTTTCGATCATCGTTCTCATGATGATTTCCATATATTCTTCTATATCCTTATCAGAATGTGCAATAATCATATTCTGACCACCAAGAACATATGAAGGTCTCATAAGTACAGGATATCCGAGGTCATTTGCAGCCTTGAGTGCTTCCTCGGTATTCATTACTGTATGTCCCTGAGGTCTTGGGATACCGCATTTTTCAAGAATTTCATCAAATCTTTCTCTGTCTTCTGCAGCATCTATACTGTCAGCAGATGTTCCGAGAATATTTACACCCATATCGGAGAGATGCTTTGTAAGCTTGATAGCAGTCTGTCCGCCAAACTGTACAACTACACCATATGGCTTTTCTGTTTCGATAATAGACTCAACATCCTCTTTGGTGAGCGGATCAAAGTAAAGTCTGTCACCTGTATCAAAGTCTGTAGAAACTGTTTCCGGATTGTTGTTGCAGATAACAGCCTCATATCCTTCTTCTTTAAGAGTCCATACACAATGTACTGAACAGTAGTCAAATTCGATACCCTGACCTATACGGATAGGACCTGAACCGAAAACTATTATCTTCTTCTTTCCTGTATCATTGTTTTCTATAAACTGCTTTGCTTCATTTTCTTCATCAAATGTTGAATAGAAGTACGGAGTCTGAGCCTTGAATTCTCCGGCACAAGTGTCAACCATCTTGTAAACTGCTCTTTTTCTGAGAGGGCATTTCTGTCCGGACATTCTTTCTATGGTTGAATCAAGATAACCGTATGTCTTGGCTGTAAGATACTTATCTTCTGTAAGTTCACCGTCTGCAAGCCATTTTTCAAGACAAACCATATTATTAAATTTATTTAAGAACCACATGTCGATCATGGTTATCTCATGAAGTTTTTCAAGCGATATTCCACGTTTGATAGCTTCATATACCTGGAATGAACGCTCATCGTCAACAGTATGAAGTTTTTCAAGAAGTTCTTCATCGGTAAGTTTTGAAAGTTTCGGAAGATTCATAGAGTCTATTCCAAGTTCTATCGATCTTACAGCTTTCATGATAGCCTGTTCAAAACTTGTACCTATTGACATTACTTCACCGGTAGCTTTCATCTGTGTACCGAGTGTTCTCTTTGCGTATACAAATTTATCAAAAGCCCACTTAGGGAATTTTACTACAAGGTAATCTATTGTAGGTTCAAAACATGCATATGTTTTTCCTGTTACCTGATTTAATATTTCATCAAGTGTATATCCGACAGCGATCTTTGTAGCAACCTTTGCTATAGGATAACCTGTAGCTTTTGAAGCAAGAGCTGAAGAACGTGAAACACGGGGATTTACTTCGATAACCGCATATTCAAATGATGTCGGGTGAAGTGCAAACTGACAGTTACAGCCACCTTCTACTGCAAGTTCGGAAACTATATTTATAGCAGCAGATCTGAGCATATTATATTCCCTGGCTGTAAGAGTTACCGCAGGAGCTACAACTATACTGTCACCTGTGTGTACACCTACAGGGTCAAGGTTTTCCATAGAACATACTGTGATCGCATTTCCTTTACTGTCTCTTATTACTTCAAACTCGATTTCTTTCCAGCCACTTATACATTTTTCGATAAGAACCTGTGTTATAGGTGAAAGTCTGAGACCGTTTGTAGAAATATCACGGAGTTCTTCTTCGTTATAAGCGATACCTCCGCCTGTACCGCCAAGAGTAAATGCAGGACGTACTATAACCGGATAATCAATAGTTCCGGCAAATTTGACTGCATCTTCTACTGTTTCAACAACTTTTGAAGGTATGCAAGGTTCACCTATCTTCTCCATTGTATCTTTAAATGCCTGTCTGTCTTCTGCCTTATGGATAGTGAGAGGATCCGCACCGAGAAGTTTTACATTGTGCTCATCAAGAAATCCTTCCTTAGCAAGCTGCATGGAAAGTGTAAGACCTGTCTGTCCTCCGAGTGTTGAAAGTATACTATCAGGTTTTTCTATTTTTATAATTCTCTTTACTACATCAAGAGTCAGAGGCTCGATATATATTTTATCAGCCATTGCCTTGTCTGTCATGATAGTAGCAGGATTTGAGTTTACGAGAACAACTTCAAGTCCTTCCTGCTTAAGCGCACGGCAAGCCTGTGTTCCTGCATAGTCAAACTCCGCTGCCTGTCCGATAACGATAGGACCTGAACCGATTACCAATACTTTTTTAATGTCTTTTCTTAACGGCATCTTATTTTTCCTCCATTAACCCAATAAATTCATCAAACAAGTAAACTGTATCATTTGCTCCGCCCTGCATATCAGGATAGAACTGTACAGTGATAACCTTTGCGTTTTTATATCTTATACCTTCGCAGGTTTTATCATTTGCATTTATATGTGAAACCTCAGCTATGCTATTGTCGATGCTGTCAGTGTCAACAACATATCCATGGTTCTGTGAAGTAACATATGTTCTTCCTGTACCAAGATCTACTACAGGCTGATTTCCTCCGCGATGACCATATGAAAGTTTATGAGTCTTTGCACCGTTTGCAAGAGCTATGATCTGATGACCCATTGAAATTCCGAAAACAGGTATTCCAAGTGCGATTATCTCTTTCATATTTTCTATTGCAGATTTATTCTGCTCCGGGTCTCCGGGGCCGTTTGAAACAACTATTCCGTCAGGTGACTGAGCCTTTATCTGCTCTGCTGTAGAATTGTAAGGCATTACGACAACATCACAACCACGAGCAAGAAGGCTGTCTTTAATGCCTCTCTTATAGCCGAAATCCATAAGCACTACTCTGTATTTTGAATTTTCAGACTTATACTCCGCTGTTTTTGAGATACAAACTTCATCTATAGTATTTTCTTTATGTGAAGAAATCATGCCAAGAAATTCATCTTTTTTTGCATAGACATCATCAGTAGTAATTACTCCGTTCATTACACCGCATTCTCTTATCTTTTTTGTAAGACTTCTGGTGTCTATAGAATGAATACCGATAACGTTCTGATTTACAAGAAAATCATTTATATTTCCCTGTGAACGGAAGTTTGAAGGTGTATTGCACCATTCTCTTACTATATATCCGCTGATATATGACTTTGAAGTATCATAATCTTCATCATTTATTCCGGCATTTCCGACAAGCGGAAATGTCTGCAGAACTATCTGTCCATAATGACTGGGATCTGTAAATGTTTCCTGATAATTTACCATACCTGTAGTAAATACAACTTCACCGACAACAGTACCTTTCTTACCAAAAGAACGACCTTCATAAACTGTACCATCGGCAAGGAGCAAATAAGCCTTATCGCCTTTATTGAATAATTCCATTATATCAATCCCTTCAGAAAATCAGTTTTTAGTCCATGTTGATATATGCTGTGATATCATCACGCATTCTTATAACTTCACGTCTTGCTGCCTTTGCAAAATCCTTTTCATCACACTCTTCTTTTTTGTATGCACACATAACTGCTCTTGAAGAGTTTACTATAGCACCAAGTCCTCTGCTGTCAAACGCACCTGCAAGACCTTCAGCGCCACCTCCCTGTGCACCGTAACCAGGTACAAGGAAAAGTGTATGCGGAAGTCTTTCACGGAGTTCATTGAGCTGTTCAGGATAAGTAGCACCTACAACAGCACCTACACATGAATATCCATATTCGCCTATCTGCTGGCTTCCCCATTTTTCACACATATCACCCATTATTGCATATACAGGTGTTCCGTCTATTTTCTGGTCCTGAAGCTCACCGCTTGATTTGTTTGAAGTCTTTGCAAGTACAAATATACCCTTGTCTTTCTTTTCGCATATTTCAAGAAGTGGTTCTATACCGTCTGTTCCAAGATATCCGTTTACTGTGAGAGCGTCAGCACCAAATGCTTCGATTGAATTTCCGCCTACAACTGTTTCACCAAGATGTGCTTTTGCATAGGCAGTCATTGTTGCACCTATGTCATTTCTCTTTCCGTCTGTCATAACAAACATACCTTTGCTCTTGGCATATCTTATAGTTTCTTCGAGAACTCTTACGCCCTGATATCCGAGCATTTCATAATAAGCAGCCTGTGGTTTTATTGCAGGAACTATATCATATATTTCATCTATTATAGACTTGTTGAAAACAAGTATTGCTTCTGCAGCACCTTCGAGTGTTTCGCCGTATTTTGCAAAGCAGTCGTTTCTGATATATTCAGGTACATATTCTACAAGTGGGTCAAGTCCTACAACTGTAGGGTTTTTTGTTTCGATAATTTTTTTGATAAGTCTGTCAAATGACATAATTCATTTCCTCATTTCTATTAATTTTTTTCAGAATAAATTATTTTACCTTTTGAAATTGTTATTACCGGTTTTCCTTTGAACTTTTCGCCTTTGAAAACTGTATTGTGAGATTTGGAATGAAGTTTTCCCGGTTCTACGATCCATTCTTTATTAATATCTGCTATACAGATATCAGCCTGTGAACCTTCTCTGATATATACAGGTTCAAGTCCGAGCAGTTTGCGTGGATTTACAGACATAAGCTCTGAAAGTTTCAAAAGTGATATCTTACCGGTATGATAAAGATATGTGAGTGACGCTGCAAATGAAGTTTCAAGACCTACAACACCATTTGGTGCTTTTTCAAAATCAGCTTTTTCATTTTCAGCATGGGGAGCATGGTCTGTAACTATACAATCTATAGTTCCGTCAACAACTGCTTCTGTTATAGCTTCCACATCACGTTTTTCCCTGAGCGGAGGATTCATTCTGTAATCGGCATCTCTCATCTCAAGTTTTTCATCGGTATATATGAAATAGTGCGGACAGGTTTCACAAGTAACTTTCAGACCTCTCTTTTTTGCATCTCTTATAAATCCGATGCTTCCTTCTGTACTTACATGAGCGATGTGAACCTTTACGCCTGCCGCTCCTGCAAGAGCTATTTCACGTGCTGTTATACTATCTTCAGAAGAACGATCCATTCCTTCTACTTTTAACTTTGCAGAAACCGCACCGTTATTTATTATGCCCTTTCCGATGATATCCATATCTTCGCAATGTGATGTAAGAAGAAGGTCTTCATTTTCAGCATTTATAAGAGCCTGTCTCATAAGTCCGGCATTACTTACCGGTTTTCCGTCATCGGAAACCGCCCTGATTCCAAGAGACTTGTACATTTTAAAATCAGCAAGCTCCTGACCATTCATTCCGGAAGTTATACATGCAGTCTGATATACATCTATTCCCGTCTGTTTTGCTTTTTCGGAAATATATCTTATAATTTCCTCGTTATCAACAGGCGGATTTGTATTTGGCATACATAATACTCCTGTCACACCTCCGGCTGCCGCTGCAGATGCACCGGTTATTATATCTTCCTTGTGTGTAAATCCGGGGTCTCTGAAATGAACATGCATATCAAAAAATGACGGAAACGCCGTAAGACCTGTACCATCAATAACTACTGCGGTACTGTCTTCAGGAGCGATTCCGACTTTTTTAATAATACCATCAGATATATAAATATCATAACGGTCATCAATATTCAATTTTTCATCAACTACAGAAATGTTTTTTATTATGATACTCTGACTCATACATACCTTCCTTTCGATTATAATTCATCATCGGGTATAAATATTTCAACGCTGTCACAACCATCAAGTTCTGTTACCTGAACTTTTACTTTTTCCTCATGGGAAGTAGGAACATTTTTACCGATAAAATCAGGTCTTATCGGAAGCTCTCTGTGACCTCTGTCAATAAGTACAGCCAACTGTATCTTATCAGGTCTTCCTCTTTTTATAAGTGCGTCTATTGCCGCTCTTATACTTCTCCCTGTGTATATCACATCATCAACAAGAATAACTGATTTGTTGTTTATATCAAAATCAATTTTTGTTCTGTCATTTTCATCAGTTTTTTTCTTGTCATCTCTGTGAGGTGTAATATCAAGCATTCCGCACTTAACATTTACGCCTTCAAACTCTGATATTTTTTCAGCAATTCTTCTTGCCAAAAAAGCGCCTCTTGAAAGCACACCCACTATACATATTGATTCGGCACCTTTGTTGCGTTCAAGTATCTCGTAAGTGATTCGTGTAACAGCTCTTTTCATTGCATTCTCATCAAGTATTACTGCTTTGCTTTTCAACTTATCACCTCTTAAAAGTGTAAAATAAAAGCCCGTCCGTCAGTTGACAAACAGGCTTAATTCTCAGGCTATATTGCAGTTATCTCCAGCGATCTTTTGGGTACAGCAATATTGTTTTTTAAAGCTTTAAACTTTAAAATAGAAACCTTGTCAACCTCTCCGGATCAACTTAAAGGAAATTTTACTGTATTCAATTATATCATATTGAGCTTGATTTGTCCAGTCATTTTTAAGAAAAAATAAAATCGACAAAAACACACTTTTTAATTCAGATAGTCGCTTCTGCTAATTACTTTTTCCATGTCAAGATTTCCGGAAGTTATAAACTGATTTTTGTCGTTTGTTCCTTCGGCAAATATGCTGTTTTCCGTTGCTTCCATAGAAATATACCAGTTATAAATTCTCACTTCAAAAATGCGGTTTGCTATTACAGCTACACCATCTTTATTTTTTATAAATCCATACATAGATGCCTGATTTATCGCCGAATCATCTACATTATACGGCAAACTCTTTCCGTTAAAAAGAAGGTTATGAATAAAAGTACTGAGTTTTTCATTGTCTTCAAGTTTGTTTATCAATGTATCAAACAACGGTAACTGCTTAACGAGTATTTCTTTACTTGCTTCTAATATTCCTTCGGTATCCCACTTATGATATCCGTCCATAAGATAGCAGAACATGGATACAAGAACCGGATATCCCGATGTATAGTTATAAATCTGTTCTGATATTTTCACGATATCCATTCCGGTGTGATGATCTTTTTCGTATTCGGTAAGCATTCCTTCTATATCTTTTGATGAAAAATTCATATTCACTTCAAATGAAGACGATATATTCCACGGACTGTTATGCTTGTGATCTTCGTCCGGGCGGATCTTTCCTTTAAGATTTCTTATATCATGTACTCCTGCAAGTATTACCGAGTGAAATGTCGGCAGTTCTGTTCTGTTGAGATAATATCCTCTGAGCTGTGCAAGGAAATCAAGAAACACCTGATTGTTCGATGCCTGATCTACTTCATCTATCATAAGGATTACCGGTTTTGAGGCACTTCTGCAAATACGGCTTATTTTCTTAAAAAGTCTTACCATATTTGTTACACCTTCAAATGCATTCTTGTTTTTTTCATACAAATCTTTGTTATCGGAAAACTCCAGTATTTCTATAAAAGCCTCCGAGAATGCTTCAACAAAGCTCTGTTCATTTAAAAATGTCGCACTGCTCATCTGCATCTGAAAATCCATATCTATAATGATATACTCATCTTCAAGATATTTTTTTACAGCTTTAAGCAATGTGGTTTTTCCGTACTGCCTTCCCCTGTTTATTACAAAATATTTTCCCTTGTCAACCATTTCTTTTACTTGTACGAGTCGGCTTTTAAGGTCTACCATGTAATGTTTTTCGGGGTTGCACGCACCTGTTATGTTAAAACATCTTTCTATTTTAATCACCTCACTGATCTTTGCATAAATACTTGCTTAAACTGTTGCTTCCACTATCGTTTTTCCGTTTAATTCTATCGTTCTTAGTCCTGTATGCCTGTTTTTATTGAAATTAAAGCTTACAAGATATCCTTTGTCTATGTTGTAATATTCAAGATATTCGGAAAGCTGTTGTTCTCCGCTTGTGTTGTATTCTTCTCCTCGCCATATTTTCAGTTCGATTATATATTGCTTTCCACTGTAATCTACTATCACATCTGTCCTTTTCATATCTCTTGTCTGTGCTTCGATATAGTAGTTTCCTACTCCGTTTATTATCGGTCTTAAATACAGTAAAAACAGTTTTCTGCCTTCAGATTCTATAAATTTTTCCGGGCGGTCTCCGTATATTTCTCTGAAATGTACTGCAAATTTTTCTATTACTCTTTCCATGTCAAGATTTCCGGAAGTTATAAACTGATTTTTGTCGTTTGTTCCTTCGGCGAAAATGCTGTTGCTTATTGCTTCTGTAGATATATACCAGTCATATATTATAGTTTCAAATATACGGTTTGATATGCATACTGTTCCATCTGCATTCTTTATAAATCCGTACATCTCGGCATTGCGTATAGTTGTTTCATAATAATTATACACTATCTTTTTTCCATAAAATAATAAGTTATATACAAAACAATTCAGATCAGTATCATTTTCAAGTTTATTTATCAACGATTCCAATAATGGTGTTCCCGATGTTATTATCTTTTTTACAGCACAAATAACACTTTCTGTATTCCAGATTAATTTTCCTTCATCTATATTTTTGCAAACCATAGATACAAGTACAGGATATCCGGATGTGTAGTCATAAATCTGTTCCGATATTTTCACGATATCCATTCCGGTGTGATGATCTTTTTCGTATTCGGTAAGCATTCCTTCTATATCTTTTACCGAAAAGTTCATATCTACATCAAACGGCGATGATATATTCCATGGGCTGTTGTGTTTATGGTCTTCGTCATTTCTTATTTTTCTTTTCAGATTTCTTATATCATGTACTCCTGCAAGTATTACCGAATGAAATGTCGGCAGTTCTGTTCTGTTAAGATAATATCCTCTGAGCTGTGCAAGAAAATCAAGAAACACCTGATTGTTCGATGCCTGATCTACTTCGTCTATCATAAGTATAACAGGCTTATCAAGTTCCTGACACATATCGCTTAACTCATAAAACAAATCTACCATGTCAATTGGTACTGCTTTTTCTTTAAGACCCCTGAACAAATCACGCTGTTTTTCGGTCAACAACTTATTTCGCTCTGATATTCTGATTATCGCCGAGAAGAAGGCTTCACAGAAAGATTTTTCTGTTTCAAACTTTGCCTGACTCATCTGCATCTGAAAATCCATATCTATAATGATATATTCATCTTCAAGATATTTTTTTACAGCTTTAAGCAATGTGGTTTTTCCGTACTGTCTTCCCCTGTTTATTACAAAATATTTTCCCTTGTCAACCATTTCTTTTACTTGTACGAGTCGGCTTTTTAAGTCTACCATGTAATGTTTTTCGGGGTTGCACGCACCTGTTATGTTAAAACATCTTTCTATTTTAATCACCTCACTGATCTTTGCATAAATACTTGCTTAAATTGTTGCTTCCACTATCGTTTTTCCGTTTAATTCTATCGTTCTTAGTCCTGTATGCCTGTTTTTATTGAAATTAAAGCTTACAAGATATCCTTTGTCTATGTTGTAATATTCAAGATATTCGGAAAGCTGTTGTTCTCCGCTTGTGTTGTATTCTTCTCCTCGCCATATTTTCAGTTCGATTATATATTGTTTTCCGCTGTAGTCTACTATCACATCTGTCCTTTTCATATCTCTTGTCTGGGCTTCGATATAGTAGTTTCCTACTCCGTTTATTATCGGTCTTAAATACAGCAAAAACAATTTTCTGCCTTCCGATTCTATAAATTTTTCCGGGCGGTCTCCGTATATTTCTCTGAAATGTACCGCAAACTTTTCTATTACTCTTTCCATGTCAAGATTTCCGGAAGTTATAAACTGATTTTTGTCGTTTGTTCCTTCGGCAAATATGCTGTTTTCCGTTGCTTCCATAGAAATATACCAGTTATAAATTCTCACTTCAAAAATGCGGTTTGCTATTACAGCTACACCATCTTTATTTTTTATAAATCCATACATAGATGCCTGATTTATCGCCGAATCATCTACATTGTAAGGCAGACTTTTTCCGTTAAAAAGAAGGTTATGGATAAATGTATTCAGCTTCCGGTTATCTTCAAGTTTGTTTATGAGCGTATCAAACAAAGGTAATTGTCTTACGAGTATCTCTTTATTTGCTTCTAATATTCCTTCTGTATTCCATTTTTGGTACTCGTGCATAAGATAGCAAAACATAGAAACAAGTACAGGATATCCTGATGTGTAATCATAAATCTGTTCCGATATTTTCACGATATCCATTCCGGTGTGATGATCTTTTTCGTATTCGGTAAGCATTCCTTCTATATCTTTTACCGAAAAGTTCATATCTACATCAAACGGCGATGATATATTCCATGGGCTGTTGTGTTTATGGTCTTCGTCATTTCTTATTTTTCTTTTCAGATTTCTTATATCATGCACTCCTGCAAGTATTACTGAATGAAATGTCGGCAGTTCTGTTCTGTTGAGATAATATCCTCTGAGCTGTGCAAGAAAATCTAAAAACACCTGATTGTTCGATGCCTGATCTACTTCGTCTATCATAAGTATAACAGGCTTATCAAGTTCATTACATAAGTCACTCAACTCATAAAATAAATCAACCATATCACCCGGCACTGTCTTTTCTTTCAGACTCACGAAAACATCACGCTGTTTGTCTGATAAAAACTGATTTCTTGCCGATATTCTGATTATTGCGTGAAAAAATGCTTCACAAAATGATTTCTCTGTCTCAAACTTTGCCTGACTCATCTGCATCTGAAAATCCATATCTATAATAATATACTCATCTTCAAGATATTTTTTCACTGCTTTAAGCAATGTTGTTTTTCCGTACTGCCTTCCCCTGTTTATTACAAAATATTTTCCCTTGTCAACCATTTCTTTTACTTGTACAAGCCGGCTTTTTAAGTCTACCATGTAATGTTTTTCAGGGTTGCACGCACCTGTTATATTGAAACATTTTGACATTTTCACGCTATCTCCTTTCCATGATAATGTTATCATAACTCTGAACCTGATATTCTTTCTTTTGATTATAACATTTTCTCTGATATTGGTCAAGAAAAACAGAAGACCCAGCGCCTGATTTTACCACATTTTAAAGTGACAAATACAATATAAAAATGCATTCTGCCCTGTTTCTCTTGACATTAATTTTCAAATATCTTATAATTCTGAATATATAAAACGAATAACTACTCATCGAGGTAAAAATATGAAATCACAAGAAATAATCCCCGAACTTAGCAACGGTGAACACACACAATTTATTTTTAATGATATATGTCTGAGTGAACCTGCAAATCCGCTCAATGCCGGTGATTTAAAAGAAGCAATATCAAAAGCTATCGAACTTGACGAACGACCTGTATTTCTGGAAGGACTTGCAAAAAGACTGTGCCAGCTTGGCGTGGAGTGTACTTTTTCAGATACTGATATAATGCTTAGTGAAGTAAAAAGACGATTTACCGATATCCTCGGAAAGACCTGTCCCAGAACCGTAAGGGACTGGATCAGAGGGACTACTCCAGGATTTACAAACCATCTCAATAACTATGATATCTGCTATGCCCTTGAAATGAATTACGCTCAAACAGCTGAGTTTTTTCAGAAGTATTATCTTACGCTTCCGTGGAACTGCAAAAATAAAACAGACGCAATATTTATGTACTGTCTGTGGCATAAAAAGCCGTACTCAACAGTAAAATATATGCTTGATGAGGCAAAATGCTTTGTTCCTCAGGAAAATGCACATACATCAACATCGCAGATAATGTCTGATATAATTTCTTTTGACGATGAAAAAATGTTTATGAAATATCTCTCCTGTCACTGCTTTGAAAATGAACAGCAATTTATGACTGCACGAAATATCATCAAAGAAGAAGTTGAAAAAGTAAAAAAAATCATCAGAGACAGGTCAGCACTTGAAATAATATCGCCTGACAGACTTAACAGTATGACTATCGAAGCTCTTCTTGGCTACAGATATCAGAGCGATGAATCGCCAAGAAATAAAAAACACTTAAAAAAACTCCCGAAACGTTTTGTAGAATCTCTTCCCAATGATGTAACACTCGGAAAAATTTTAAACGATGAAAAAGCGTCATATGAAACATTAAGAAAAACACTTATTATTCTGAAACTTTTTAACTTTTACCATGATGCCGAAAATCCTGTTGAGGATATAACTGCAAATATGATGGATTTTTACGATTCACTAAACCCTGTTCTTTCATACTGCGGATTTTCCCGTATTTATCCGTTTCATCCTTTTGACTGTCTGATACTTTATTGTACAAATTCATATGACCCATTAATTACACTAAGCTATATACAGGATATCGATGACTAAAAATATATTTTAAGAATGCATTTTTATAATCCCGCTTTTTCGTAAGCTATAATAATCAGGAAGGAGGGAAAATCATATGAACATTATTCTAAATAAAGGAAGTATAGTTTCAGATGGTGTTCGTG
The DNA here is from genome assembly GCA_015066745.1 of Ruminococcus sp. Classification (GTDB taxonomy): domain Bacteria; phylum Bacillota; class Clostridia; order Oscillospirales; family Ruminococcaceae; genus HUN007. The sequence continues at coordinate 23,739 of SVNW01000038.1, forward strand.
AATACATAATCAGAAAAAGTATAGGACGCGGTGCTTCAGCGGTTGCATATATGGCTGACTGCAGAAACGGTAAACTTGAATACTCATGCATTTTAAAGGAATATAACCCTGCAGGACTTGATATTTCTAGAAATGATGATTTATCTCTTGACTGTAAGCAGGAAGAGGAATTTCACAACGGAATGAAAAGATTTATCAGTTCAGGCTATATGCAGAACAATATCCGTGAAAAACTCAATATGCGAAATCAGACGCCACCTGTAAGTAATATTTTTGAAGCCAACAAAACCGCATATATCGATGTTGTATGCTTTGACGGCGCTTCGCTTGATAAACTGACAGAGCTTTCACCGACTGAATATACGGAAATTATGCTGGCTGTTTCAAAAAATGTTTCTGCATATCATGACTCAGGCTGTCTTTGTCTTGATCTGAAACCTGAAAATATCTTTGTACTCCTTGATTCATCAGGAGATCCTGTTACTCAGCTTGTTGAATTTATTGATTTTGACAGTGTTCGTACAGAAAACAGTACAAATAAATATCTTTACTATACAAGAGAATGGGCTTCTCCTGAACAGACTGACCGTTTTTCATCTGTTAAAATAAGCAAAGCTTCCGATATATATACTCTTGGCGAAATCGCTTTCTGGATCTATTTTGGCCGTCACTCCGAAGATTCAGAACATCGTGGTTTTTCAAAATATGATTTTGATAACTGTAAAAATAATTTCAGAACGATATTAAAACGTCCTTCTGTTCAGAAACTATTGACACAACTGTTTCGTAATACACTGCGTCCATCTGTAAATAACAGATTTCATTCTGTAAATGATGTTGTGGCTATTTTTGAAAAGCTTGTTGATGAAACTGTTCAAAAGGATTTTGTTATTCCGATATTCCCGCATATTTCTCCTGATTTTACAGGAAGAGATGAAGAACTTAAAATTATTTCAGAGTCACTTGAAATCAACAGTTTACTCTGGGTATATGGTATCGGAGGTATAGGCAAGAGTACGATTGTACGCAATTTTATCCATCAGAAAAAAGCGGAATACGATGTAATTATTTATCTGGAATATGATAAAAATATTATCAGAACATTTACAGATGACAGACAGCTTAAACTCAGCACCGTCAGAAAAGATACCAACGAAACTCCTAAAGAATATTTTTACAGAAAACTTGAAATACTGGAGCTTATCTGTACAAATAAAAAAGTTCTTTTTGTTATCGATAACTTTGACGGTCTGATAACCAAAGAATTCAGTTTGCTTATGCGCTATGGCTGGCACACATTAATCGTAAGTCGCAGAAAACCACCCGAAAACAGCTTTACTTCCTTGCACATAGAAGCATTTTCTGACACAAACGAACTTTACAGTCTTATCAGCCTTAACCTCAGACGCTCTCTTACATCTGAGGAAAAATCTTATTTTGATGAAATCATAAAAATAACCGAAGGACATACACTAACACTCGAACTTATCGCAAGACAGATCTCTGCAGGCAATATTGCAGTTTCTGATGCACTCGAACTTATAAAAGAAAATGGATTTTTACAGTTGTCCGATGAAAAAATCAACAACTACAAAGACGGCGAAGAAATTTACGGTACACTTTCTGCCATCATTTCATCACTTTTTGACTGTAGCGGTATGAGTGACAGTTGCAGAACATATCTTAAAGTTATTTCGCTTATAGATTATCGCGGATTTGAAAAATCATTTGTATATGATATCCTTAAACTGAATGCAGATATTATTTCAAAGCTTGCTTTTGAAGGCTGGCTGTATAACGGAGATGTCATACGTGTTCACCCTGTTATTTCAGAAACGGTACAGAACTGGAAATGGCCTGATACTGAAAGGGATATACAGATAATGAAACACCATAAAAACGTAATTTCAATTTATGAAAGCATGGGAGATCATGAACAAATTTTAAAAATCGCTTGCAAAGCCTGTGAATATGCCGAACTTCATAAAAGAGACATTATTGTTTCTATGTGCCATGATATGTTCGGTTCATTTTACGATACAGTGCTTGGCGGTATTTATGAATCAGAGGACGAAGACGAACTTGAAATGATTCGGTGTCTGCATGATTCTGTTTTTTTAGCTGTAAAATATTCTTCTGAGCCTCAGAATACAGAAGAAGCAGAACTTCTCTGCAGACATCTCCTTTCACTTGCATCAGTCTGTATCAGATCAGGCAAAGATGAAGAAGATGAAAATACAGCACTTGAATGTCTCTGTAAAGCATTTGACATAGCAGATACGGAATTTGAAAATTATGATGATTTTTTATGCTTATACATGATGGTTTCAGCAACATATTTTACCTATATTGCAGAGGATATAGAAACAGTTTGCGAATATATAGAAGAAGCCCACAATATTGCTCCAAGCGCTTATCAGACCGATATTGAGATAATCGACATCGTTTACATTCCGGCGTCGGATTGTTATTTTTCACTTCAGGAATATGATCTTGCTATAGCAGAGCTTGACAAAGCCCTTGAAATATGCCTTAAATACCCTGATGTACCGCAATACTCAGATAAATATGCAGATATTATTACGTATTTGCTTGATGTGTATTTTGAAATGGAGAACTATACAATGTGTGCGCTGATGATAGCAATAATAGATAAATTCAACGATGAACACTGTGACATAGGCATTTTCAAGCATATAGAGCCTTATGTCAGAGAAACTGTATCAAAAAATTTATAAATTCAGGCGGTATAGCTTTGAAATGCTATGCCGTTTTTATATATGGAATGCATTTTTATAATCCCTGTTTTTAGTGTGCTATACTAAAATCATAGAAAAAATATCACAGGCACGAAAGTGCATCTATGTTTAGGAGGTTATTGTTATGGATGAAAAAACATTGCAGAAGGAAGTAAAAAAAGAAATTAAAAAACAGAAAAAAAAGAAGAGACTTGGTTGTCTTGCAGTTGTAGCAATTGTTATAGTAGTGATGGTTGCAACTAATACAAAAGATGATAAAAAAAGCAAGTCCGATGATCCAAGTTCCGATTTACCAAGTTTAGTTACAGAACTTACAGAGAAAAAAGAAATTCCGAAGGCAACTGAAGCTGTAACTGAAGAAAAGACTGAACCTGTAAGCGAAGAACAGACCGAATCTGTAGCCGAAGAACAAACAGAACCTGTAACTGAGGAACAGACTGATATAGCAGAAGAAACACAAGAAACGGTACAATCCGAAGAAAAGCTTTCACTTGAAGATATCAAGAACGCAATAGAAAACGGAGATTACAGTCTTGTTGATCCCGATTTCAAGGCAATGATGGACGCATATGAAAGTTTTTGCAATGAATACATTGAATTTATGGAAAAATACTCATCAGAAGACGCAGATATGATGAGTATGCTCGGAGATTATGCAGATATGACAGCAAAAATGGCTGACTGGTCAGAAAAAATTGATGAAGTTGATTCAGATTCACTCTCCCCTGCTGATAATGCATATTATTTGCTTGTTACATTAAGAGTAGAAGGAAAACTTCTGAAGTACTCTTTTGGATTTTAAAAGTCAAATCCCCCGGAAATATTTGATTTTCGGGGGATTGTAATTTTTTATGTACATTATGATGTCGATTTATTTGAAACCTAAAAATCTACTCATTTTCATCTTTAGGTTTTCTTTTTCTGACATTTGCAAGAGGTGTATTTTCTGCTGCTGATTTTTTAAGTTCATCAGAAAGATGAGTATATATTTCCGTTGTAGCTATACTTGCATGACCAAGGACTTCTTTTATTACAAGCGTATCGACATTTCCGTGCTGATACATAAGAGTTGCGGCAGTATGTCTTAGTTTATGCGGTGATATTCCTCTGTTTCCGAGGCCTGCCTGTTTTAATAATTTTTCTACTATCTGTTCTACTCTTCTTCGGCTTATGCGTCTTTTTTTTCGGCTCAAAAACAACGCATCCGGTTCTTCGGGAGGATTTTTTCTCGACCTTATATACGCACGCAAAGCTTCTGTACAGGCATCATTTATATAAATCATTCTCTGTTTGTTTCCCTTACCTTTGAGAAGAAGTCTTTTTTCTTTAAAATCTATATCTCCGACATTTATACTCACAAGTTCATTCAGACGCATTCCGCAATTTAAGAAAAGAACCAGCATACAGTAATCACGTTCGGGGTTTTCAAAATTTTCAGATGACAAAAGACGTATACTTTCTTCAAGTGTAAGAAACTTCGGCAAAGCTTTTTTTACTGACGGCATTTCTATATCAACTATCGGATTTGTGTCAATAAGATTTGCTCTTTTATAGAGATACGAAAAAAAGCTTTTGAGAGCTGCTGTTTTTCTCGCTCTTGCAGCACTTTTGTTTTGCCTTTCTTCTGCAAGATAATATTCAAAATCATAAATATCTTTTAGTGTTATTTCCTTTAACATATCTACTGAAAAATCCCTTATAGAAATCGTTTCAATCGGTACTTCAAGGTCTTCTTTCATCATACGTATATACCTTAGAAAAAGACGGATATTTATAAAATATTCGTTTACAGTAGTTTCAGAACGTCCCTTAACTATTCTGAGGTAAAACATATAATCATTTAAAAAATCCGGATAATCAGACTTATTTATAGCCAATTTTGTTCATCTCCTTATAAAGAAACAGTATGCAGGATACATACTGTTTCTAAAAAAATATAGTTATAATGGAGCATAGGGGACTTGAACCCCTGACCCTCACACTGCCAGTGTGATGCGCTCCCAACTGCGCTAATGCCCCATATTTTATAAAAAGCGGAAGAAAAAAATCTTCCGCTTTCCTGGCGGAGACGGCGAGATTCGAACTCGCGGGGGATTGCTCCCTAACTGATTTCGAGTCAGCCCCGTTATGACCACTTCGATACGTCTCCATTTTATTAATACTTTTAAAAAAGTAACAATATAATTATACCATATAAAAAAGTTAAAATCAATACTTTTTATAATTTTTTTCTCAAAGTCATAAATCTAAAAAAACTGTTGACGGTATAAATTCAATATGATATAATTTATTAGAGAAATTTTACAGTAGAACGAACATATACATTATTGTATAAGTAAAATTTTCAAATTCTTATTTAATGAGGTGTCACCATGATAGAAGTAAAGGAATACAGAGGTCATATCAGAAACTGGGAATCTCTTTGTGAAGAACTCGGAATCGATAAGACCTTATCAAGAGAAAAACGTGAAAATGAAATACTGATAAAGGCTTATCAGAAATGGGATACAAAGATGGCAGACCATATGCATGGTATGTTTGCGTTTGCTTTGTGGGATAATGACACTGAAAAACTTTTCTGTTTGAGAGATCACTTCGGCACAAAGCCTTTTTACTACTACATAACAGAAAGCGGAGATATCCTTTACGGAAATGATATACGTAAAATAATTTCTCAGAAGGGATTTGTAAAAGAACTCAACGAAAAAATGCTCCAGATATATATGTCACTCACCTATGTTGCAGGAGAGGATACATTTTTCAAAGGTGTAAAAAAACTTATGCCCGGCTGTTTCCTTGTATGGCAGAACAAAAAGTTTTCAATAACACGTTACTGGAAACCCGAATTTGCTCCTGACGATACAAAATCTCTTGATGACTGGGCAGATGAAATTCACAAAACAGTAAAACAGATGATGAGAGAAGTAAAAACCGATGACGAAACAGCTCAGTCTTTCCTTTCAGGCGGTGTTGACTCATCATACGTACTTGCCATGTCCGATGTTGAAGTAACCAACTCATGCGGATATGACGATGAACGTTTTGACGAATCTATACTTGCAAGAAAAACCGCTGATATTCTCGGAAGAAAAAATTCACGTTGTCTTGTTACACCTCAGGATTATTTTGATATCGTACCTTATGTAATGTACAATATGGAACAACCGCTTGGTGATGCTTCTGCTATAGCTTTCGCAATAGGTTGCAGAGAAACTGCCAAAAGCACAAAACTCTGCTATTCGGGTGAAGGTGCAGACGAATTTTTCGGCGGTTATAATATGTACCGAAACGCAGAAAGATACGGTGAAAATCTGAAAACTTTCTATGTAGGAAATACAAATATAATGAAAGAGGAAGAAAAACAAAAGATACTCAAAAATTATGACCCTGATTTTCTTCCTATAAATCTTGTAAAATATATCTATGACGAAACAGAAGGTCTTGACCCTCTTACAAAAATGTCTGATGTTGACATACAGATATGGCTCGAAGGAGATATTTATCTGAATGTTGATAAAATGAGTACAGCTGCCGGTCTTGAAATCAGAATGCCACTTACTGACAGAAGAATTTTTGATATAGCTTCTCGTATGCCTTCATGCTATAAGGTAAACGAAGAACAGAACAAAGTTGCACTCAGAACTGCAGCTACAAAAGTTCTTCCTGAAGAAATCGCATTCAGAAAAAAACTCGGTTTTATAGTACCTATCCGTATGTGGCTTGCTGACGAAAACTATAATCAGGATGTACGTGATAAATTCCATAGTGATATGGCTGCTAAATTCTTTAATGTTGAAGAGATAAATGCTATTTTTGATGACTATATTGGCGGTAACTCAGATAACTGGAGAAAGATATGGACTATCTATACTTTCCTTGTGTGGTATGAGGAGTATTTTGTAAAGAGATAATTAATAATAATGAGAAAAACAACTCCGACATAACAGAATGTGTTTTGTTGGGGTTGCTTTTTTATTAATAAACTAATATTCTATTTCCCAAACCCCCACCTATCAATTTTAAAACTGCCTTCTAAAATAAAATACAAATCATGCACCCCATCTGCAACAGCTTCATCATTGTAAACAGTAATATACTCATCGCAATCAAATGAAACACCGCATATTTTTCTTCCTTCAAAGCCGTCAAGTCTTACGTCTATCCTACCTTTTCCGCATACTTCCGATACAAATTTTTTACTTCCACTACCAAAATCCACACCTCTGAGAGCAATAACACCGTTCTTGGCACATTCTGCAACTATATTTCCGGCGTTTTCAGAATAAGCTACATCTGAGATCCATGAAATACTTGCATGATTTAACCGATACGGATCAAAGTATTTAAGTTGTTCTGCGCCTTTCGGTGATGCCTGACATTCGGAGAAAGTCAGTGTTTGTTCGTCTATTTCTATTTTATCGGCACATATGCTCCTGTATCCGAGTTCTATATTCATCGCTCTTTCTGAAAGTAAGGTATGATAGAAAATATAGTACGAATCGTTATATTTATCTACATGAGTATGATTATTGCTGTCGTACATTCCAAGGTCACCGGGATTTTTCAGATAATGGCCTCTGTACTGCCAGCTTTCCTCATCAAGTGGTGTTTCGGTAGTCATATATGCCATAGAACATCGGGTGGGAATCAAATCACCGTTTTTTGATTTATCCCACTCTTTACGTTCTTCCCATGACGTGTTGAAAGTATAGACATATGTATGATTTATATAATTCAGTTCACTTGCTTCATAAAAATATGGTGCTGGTATCTTTGCAAATTTACTGTCAAGTGATATAAGATCTTCGCCCAGTCTTACTATTCTTGATACTCCGGGATAATGATTTGTACCGTTTGAAGCTTTTCCACCGCCAAAAGAAAGCCAGCCCGTTCCGTTTTCATCAATACATACTCCCGGGTCAAACGGAGTAGGACAATCTTCAAGGCCTTCTGTCTTACATTCAACAAGCGGTCTGCCAAGCGGATCGTTCCATGGACCGAGAGGATCGGTTGAAGTGATAACTCCTACGCCACTTCCACTGTTTGAAAAATAAAGATAAAAATGTGTAAGACCATCACTTTCCTTTCGTGAAATAACAGAAGGTGCCCAGCTTGCCTGTATCCATGGTGCGATAGCATCTGTTTTTATTTCACCTTCGTACTTCCAGTTTGCCATATCATCTGTTGATAAGATAACAAAAGATTTTATTAATTCATATGTATTCTGAGAATCTGACTTTTCTCTGTACTGTCTGTGGTCACACGTACCATATACATATATTCTTCCGTTATAGACTACAGATGTAGGGTCAGCACAAAAAACATTGCAAACAAGTGGATTGTTATTTTTATTATTTGCTTTTGAAAGTGCATTTGAAGAAAAATTTTGAATTTCTTTATCGTTTGTGCTTTTGAAAACCGGATATCTTAAATCGAAATATTCGGTTACGGATTTGTTTTTCTGATTAATTTCATTCATATCTGACATACTCCTTGTTTATATGTTTTTATCAGGATCACTTTGAATAATCTTTTAAAATTTTTTTAGTTTCAATTGACGGTATTCCTATCATCTGAAATTTTTTATCTGAAATAATTATCCTGTTTTTTCTTCCTTGATTTTCAGTATAAATATCGGCACATTCTTTATATCTGTCGCTTAAAAATATAATACGCTGATTTGACGAACCACGCAATCCCAGGTTATCATCATATTCGGATAAATACTCACCGTCTATCAGAATATCGGTCATTTTCAGAAGTTTTGCGATATATGGTTCTCCTGAATCTAAAAGCTCCTCGTATCTGTATCCGGTATATATTATACACCCGAAATCTTTTCTTATGTTACGTACATTTTCTAAAAGTATACAGAGTTTGTCCGCCTGATAAAATGGTTCTCCGCCACTTATCGTTATCCCTTCGGTAGTGTTGTCCTTGCATATAAGTGTGGCAATATCATCGATTTTATATACATTTCCACCGTCAAGTGACTGCATATCGGTTGCTATACAGCCTTTACAACCTCTTTCACACCCCTGCAACCAAAGCGCAAACCGCTCATACGGACCGAGGCAATTTGTTTTTTTAAAATAAAATCCTATACGCAAGCAATTTTCGGGGGCTATTTTCTTTATTATATTCATAGTGTTGATACTCTTTTTGTATTTGATTTTTTTTGATATACTACATCATAATTATATATCTTTTGACTATATAAGTCAATGATTTAATATGTTAAAAACATCATTTTTCACAAAAACCTCTCAGTCAGCTTCGCTGACAGCTCTCCTTAAAAGGAGAGCCATAATTCTGTTGATTTTTAACTTGTGGATACAATCAAAGTAAAATTTTGATGCAGTAATGCCTCTCCTTTTAAGGAGAGGTGCTGAATGTAATGAAGCGGAGAGGTTATTTTCCTTTAATTTAAAAACACTTACAAAAATGCCACAGTACTTTATCCTGTGGCAAAATTCATCTATACTGTGACATCCTCCCCCACCTGTAGAGGTGGGGGCTTCCCATCTCTATAGATAAGTTTCGGTTCTCGTTCGATAGTACTAACGTACTAAGCATAAGCGAGCTAACCCCGTATGTCCTACGGTTTTTA
>SVNW01000039.1 GCA_015066745.1 Ruminococcus sp.
ATCAATGAGTAAAATAACGAAAAAATCATTGTAAAACCGCAATTTTACGTCGTTTAGCCAAATAAAAATATGTTAATCAAATTCCATTATATGGTTGATGTATACCTAAAAAACCGAAATTCTGTGATTAACTTTCATTTTTATCATTCTTCTTTGCTTTGAGTTTTTCTCTGCGATTTCAAGAATTGCTGAAATTATGGCAATTGCACCAAGTATGCCGCCACCGATTTTTTTCAAAAGAATCATATTCGCTAAAATCTATCTTTTTCATTTTTAATCCTCCGTTACAATATATTTATCTTTTTCTTCGCTTATATAGTAAGGCTTGCTTTCAAGCAAAGTCATAAGTTTTTTTAGATGAGGGCGTGCCTCTTTCATTTCATCATGCTGCTTTCCGCATTTGAATACAAACAGACAAGCCTTGATAATCGTATCAGCAGGCAAATTAAAATCTGAGAGTAATTTTGATTTATCAACTGTTTTCCAGTATGTATATCCTTCAAGCACACATCGGAGCATTGTTTCATCGCTGTCAGGTTTTTTCAGCTCAAGAATACGAAGTGTTGTTCCGTTATGAGCAAGCAGGTCTATTTTTCCCGCCTCATCAGAACGTTTATTTTTCAAAGGTGTCTGATAATCAATTATTTTACCGACAAAATCGTATGTTTTATCATACATCTTCATAGCAATGATTTCTTCATCACGACCGCTGTCAGGGTCTTTGATTACTCCGTCATGACCTTTGGTTTTATAGGTTTCTTCTCTTGTTATGGTGTCAATACCATCTATAAATTCGGTTATGTGAGTACATAAAAACTCAGCAATTATTTCTGTGAAATACTCGTCAGTATCTTCTGTTTTCCCTCTGTAATTGATAAAAGACTGTTTGTAAAATGTTTTTTTGTCATTGAATGTCTCTGTACATTTTGCAATAATAGAATCTCTTGTGTAACCCATATTACAATTCCTCCTTTGTGAAATAAGTTGCTGTTCTTACCTTAAAATACTCGTTCATTGATACAGAGACACTTTTCTGTCCTTTGTAATGCAATACGAATTTGAACACCATACCCCAGAACGCACCAATACTCTTTTTTACAAACACAGGCAGTTCTGCATCAGGCTTACCTGTAAGAACTATAAAGTCATCTTTGTAATAGGCGAGAAAAGTCTTAACAGGCGGAATGCAGAAAATATCATTGCAGAACACAATGTGCGACAACAGCTCTTTGTCACAAATAGCCTCAATACATTTATTCCAGTACAGCTCATATTCCTTGTTTTCTTGAAACTCCTTGAAATGGGAATAAATCTCGGAGAAGTTTTCTTCGATATATTTTTTCATTTATAGAACCTTTTACATCTGTTAAATTTACATATGTATTATAATATTATTACAGCAGTTTGTCAAGTAGCAATATCCTTTTAAAAGAAAACACCACCGTATCTCGTTTGATACGGTGGTGCTGTCATATCCGCTGTAATTAGTCTTAGCCTTGTTTTTCAAAACTTCTATATGACTATCTGACTTAGTTGAGCGTGTTTTTTTATATTATTTGTAATAATTACCTTGACATTTCTTTTATCAATAACTGTTTCATAAGTATAAAGTCAACTACATCAAGTTTATCATCATTATAAATATCGGCTGCTTTCCGATTTTTCAGTTCAGTATCCGGAACTGCTAATAACCATTTTTGAAGATAAACTAAATCAACAATATTGAACTTTCCATCTGAGTTTACATCACCCTCTGTAGTTTGAGGTGTCCATTCGGACATTGCTTTTACAGATGGAATCCATGAAGGTTGTATCTCTCCTTGTTTTAGCGGAATGCAAGCTACAGAAATTGTTGTATCTCTGGTATTTGTCAGATGGATAGCAAGTTTTCTGTAACTGCTGTTGTCTGTCTGATTTGGTACGACCGGAGATGTCGGAAGAGATTCAGCGTTCATCACAGTAAATTTGCCGTCATTGCTGATAATTTCTACCCACATTTTATCTGAACCTACAGTAACAACAGCACTTCTGCCGTCATCAGCAACCTCGATTTTTCCCTTTGTATGAGCAAACCAGTATATCTCACCGGGAGCATTAAGAGAAATTTCATCCTGAATGACAACACATTCCTTGTCCTTTATCATTTTCAGACCACGAACAACACTCTTTACACCACTCGGCTCATATGCATCCGTCAGATCTACTACAGCGTAGGCTTCATTTCCTGCACTGAAATTGCTTATAAGGCATTCTGCACCTTCTTGCTGATCAAGCTTTTCTGATGGATTTATTACAAGTGTGTTATGTCCTTCCGCTCTTATTCGGTAGGAATATTGACGATTTGGAAGTTCATACTGCTCATTTCCAAGATCAGTAAAGAATCTTGCGCCGTTTGACTCGATGTAGAACGTTCCTAAATCATAATGACCGTGATACTTATAGTTATTTGTACCGGCATGAAGTGCAGCCACAATTCCACTTTCATCCCATGTATTTCTGAAGCTGGCATTTGATGCTCCGATCTCTCCCCAGTCGGTAGGACTTTCTTTTGATAAATCAGATTTTTTATCTTCATCGATCCACAAAAGATCAAGATAATTGAAACTGTCATTTTTTATTTTTTTAAGACGAACGGCTGATATATCATTAGACTTAAAATAATCACCCAACCACAAAAGAACTGCCCAACCTGTATCACGGCTGTCACCATCGTCACCAAAGCTAAAAGATTTTGGAGTATTTGAACTCATATAGCGTACAAAGTCAACAGATTTACGAAGTCCTTCAAAATCAGCAAGACCATAGTCTGTTCCTGTAGCACTTATCAAAGAAGAAGAATACAAACCAAGATAATATGTAGCATAATCCCAATATCCAAGCCCCTCGCTGTATGTTCCGTCTTTTTCGCTGTAGGCACGACGCACGAAAGAATACGACTCCTTGTAAGCATAAGTCAGCACCTCAGAAGCTATGTTTCTCGCATCAGCTTCATCTCCTACAGCGAGTGCCGCCATGCTCATACTTCCGTTGCAGACAAGTTTCCAGTTATCTCCCGGATAATCCTGATACCAGCGATATGTTCTGGTTCGTGGCTTGTCTTCATAATCATCCATGACTTGTATGAGTCCTTTTTCGATCAGATTATTTCTGATAAACGTCCTTTGTTCATCGGTCATCCAGTTATATAGCCAGTCATAACCGAGTGCAAAAGCTGTACTCATTTCAGCGGTATCAAGAAAATGCCTTGGATTCCAGTCCTTAAAATTACATGCTGCCTCCAGTTCTGCATAACATCGCTTAGCATACTTTTCGTCATCGAAAATATTGTAAGCCATAGCAAGTGTCGCAACACGACGCTGTATTCTTTTTGAAGTTTCGAGAAGACGTATACCGTCAGGGATCTCATATTGCGATACAGGCACATCAAGCAGTCTGTCTGCTTCATTGCGAAGTTTTTCAAGAAGAATCGCTGTCACTGAATCATCATTGATACTTATTTTCAACTTTTCAAATCTATCTTTTGACATGATGATACGTGGATGAGCATACATTCCGTTTTTTTCGATCATATCACTGATAACCTGTTTGCCGTCAACAGATTCATTGTAGTTTTCTGTTTTAGAACTGACTGAATCTATATCATCTGCTATTACACTAACCGGCATCATACCGATCATCATTCCAAGTGCAAGCGCAACGCTTAATAACCGATTTTTCATAACTTCCACCCCTAAGCCAAACAATAAAAAAAATAATTTATCCGTCCGCTGTAATTACCATATATGTTCAAATAATATTTTTATCCCCATAAGGATAAGTATAGCACCACCGGCTATCTGAGCAAATTTGCAGCACTTTCCTCCTATTATCAATCCGATACAGACTCCTGCAAATGACAATACAAATGTAATAACACCTATAACCAATGATGCCATAATTATATCAGTATCAAGAAATGCAAATGATACACCAACAGCAAGTGCATCAATACTTGTTGCCACTGACAATATTATAAGTTCTTTCAAAGATATACGTTCAGTAATACTTGTTTCTTCACTTTCGCTTCCAATATCGGATATCATCTTGACGCCTAAAAACGCAAGAAGGCAGAACGCTATCCAGTGATCAATACTTGTTATGTACTTTTCAAAATGTACTCCCAGACACCAGCCAAGCAACGGCATCAGCGCCTGAAATCCGCCAAAAAACAGTGCAGTTACAGCTATCGGGCACATTTTCAGCCTTCTCATTGACATTCCTCTGCACACCGATGCTGCAAATGCGTCCATCGCAAGACCTGATCCAATAAAAAAAATCGTAAGAAAACCCATCTTTTGCTCCCCTGAAAAATACTTTTTATAAATAATATTCCGGGGAAATAAAACATATGCAAAAGAAACATTATTTTTTTAAAGTGCGAATAAATGATTATAGATCTGCATTGTAGGTGCAAGCCATACCTGACCCGTTCCTCTGTAAACATTAACAAGACCTTCTCCGCTTGCAGCAGAACCTACAAGAGTTTTAGCCGAACGTTCAACAGTAAAATCTATTCCTGCAGTTCTGAGTATCGCAAAGTTTCCGTCTACTTTGAGTACATCGTTTTCAAGATCAATTATATCTATTTCTGCCATCGGAACACTTGCTTCGAGAACAACAAGTCCCGGACCTGTTATAGACATCTGGAAAATTCCTTCTCCGCCAAGTGCAGCAGAAGAAACATTTTTCTGAGCAACAGCTTTTACGGTTACACTTCCCTGTGCACACTGAAACATTCCTTTGTCAACTATTATCTCTTCACCTGCCTGAAGTTCAAGAACATAGCTATGATTGTATGTCGGTTCGAGAACAAGCATGCCTGAACCCCTGTACTCCGGCTGAGCTGTACCTTCGCCTGTAAGCATACCTGTAAGCGCTCTGCTAAAAAGCTTTCCGGGGGTTACACCCGATACCATTTCGAGATTTCCCTGAAAATAACTCATTGCGCCCGGTTCTACCTTTACAGAACTGTCATTTATGTAAATAACGACCTGTCTGGGACGAATATTCTGTTTCTGAAGGTATTCTAACTTATGAGCATGAGAATAAGTTGTACCACCTATAAGCTTCTGATATTCGACAACATCTATCTGTATCTGATCATTTTTACTTGAATCAATTACCTTCATGTTCTCTCTTGTACCAATAACGTCATATCTCATTTTTTTCCACCATTCCTTTTTAAAATTTTTCGGAGTGAATAAATCCACTCCGAATTGTTTATAAAATTATCAGTCACCAAATGACACTCCGAGATTTTTTGCAGTTGTTACTATCTGACCCTCAGGGTCTACAAACTTAGTAAGTCCTGCTATATCCTCAAGCTTATTTGATGTTATTTTTGAGTTTACCATTGCAACTGTTCTGCCGTATCGCTCTTCCTTGATTAGAGTTGCGGCATAAACGCCGAACTTAGTTGCAAGTATTCTGTCATACGCTGACGGTGAACCGCCTCTGAGCATATGACCAGGAACACATACTCTTGTATCTATTCCTGTTGCTGCCTGAATCTGAGACGCTATTCTGTTTGTTGCAGTAACCTCACCTGCGTCAGATCTTTTCTTTGCACGTTCTTTCTTTTTGAGTTTTGCTTCCTCGATATCAAATGCACCTTCTGCAACCGCTATTATCGAAAATCCCTTTCCGGACTCTGTGCGTTTTGTTATAGCTTCTGTTACCTTATCAATATCATATGGTATTTCAGGAATTAAAATAACATCTGCACCACCGGCTATTCCTGCATTGACTGTAAGCCAGCCTGCTTTATTCCCCATTATTTCGCAGATAAGTATTCTGGAGTGACTTGCAGCAGTTGTATGAAGTCTGTCTATTGCGTCAGTAGCTATATCAACCGCCGTATGAAATCCAAATGTCACATCTGTTCCATATATATCATTATCAATTGTCTTAGGCAATCCAATAACATTCAGGCCTTCATCTGCAAGAAGCTTTGAAGTCTTATGTGTACCGTTTCCGCCAAGAGTAAGAAGACAATCAAGTTTCTGCTTCTTATAGGTTTCTCTCATATTCTTCACTTTATCGACATTATCATCGCCTATGACAGTCATCATTTTAAAAGGCTGTCTTTTAGTACCGAGAATAGTACCGCCCTGTGTAAGAATACCTGAAAAGTCGGAAGGTTCCATATCCACTGCAAGATTGTTGATAAGCCCGTAGTATCCGTTCTGGATACCAACTATCTGTACATTATCTTCACCGAGCATTTCAAAACAGGCTTTGGCAACACCTCTTATTGTAGCATTAAGCCCCGGACAATCTCCTCCGCTAGTAAGAATTCCTATACGTTTTTTCATTTTAATACACCCCATTCTGCCGAAAATAACGGCTATATATTTTTACACAAGCTGCTTACTGCGTTTTAAATAATCAGTAAGTTCACTTGCCTTCATCGGTTTACCGAATAAAAATCCCTGTGCATAATCACAACCGAATCTTTCAAGTATTTCAACCTGACCTTCGGTTTCTGTACCTTCTGCTATTGTTTCTATTTTCTTCGATTTTGCTATTTTTATTACAGCAGAAACTATTTCCTGTGCAACAAGATCATCTTCAAGGAACATTATAAACGATCTGTCAAGTTTAAGTAAACTGATCGGCATTTTCTGAATATAACTTAGTGACGAATAGCCTGTTCCAAAATCGTCCATAGCAAGTTTTAATCCCATATCACGCAATTCCTGCATCTGCTGAACAGCAAAGTCTATATCTTTCATTGCAAGTGACTCTGTAAGTTCTATTTCAAGCCACTCCGGAGAAAGACCTGTTTTGTCAAGTATTTTACTGATATACTGTCGCACATTTTTCTGGTAAAAGTCTTCTGATGTGAGGTTTATAGACATTACTATCTTTGGAAGCCCCATGTTCTGCCATTCTTTATTCTGTCTGCATGCCTCATGCATTACATACTCACCGATCTTGGTAATAAGATGTGAATTTTCTGCAATCGGAACAAACTTCTCAGGAGATATTACTTCGCCATCCGGTTTTACCCATCTTATCAAAGCTTCTACGCCCATTATCTTCTTTGTTTTTAATGATATCTTAGGCTGATAGTATAATTCAAGTTCTCCTGCTTCTATAGCATCTGCAAGAGATTTTTCAAGTGCCGAACCTGTGATTATGGTATCATGAACTGTTGAATCATATCTGATGACAGCTCTTCTCTTTTCACCCATTGTAAGAGCAAATTCTGCACGTTCAAAAACTGTCAGAAAATCCGCACCGTCATCAGGCATTTTGCTGTAGCCTACTGAACATGATAATGACTGTTTGTTAAATATGTTATCATTTTCCATGCAAGCCATTTCATTTTGTATCTGCTGAATAATTATATTCGGATACTGCTGATCACCGTAATCCTGAACAATAAGTACAAAACTGTCACCGCCGATCCTTGCGGCAAAACCACTGTTTCGTTTCTGATAGTTAAGTATATCGGCAAATTTTTTCAGCATCTGGTTTCCGGCTTCATAACCGCATGTATCATTTATAATATGGAAACGGTCTATATCAAATACAAAAACCCAGTATGACAGCTCAAGGATCTTACAGCATTCATACATTTCCTGTCCGTTTATCATAAGCTTGTTTCTGTTGAATATTCCTGTAACTTCATCGATATAAGCCATACGCTCTATAAGCATATCTTTTTCACGATCTTTGGAAATATCAATAATAGCACCACCTATTATAGGCATTCCAAACTGACCCGTCTGCACATTTTTATAGCGGAAAGTATACCACTTATATTTTCCGTCACTGGACATGATACGCATATTCATGTTGTTGGTATGCAGAAAAGCTGTATTGTTGCTCTGAGCAGCTTTAAGATATGTTTCAAAAGGAAGTCTTTCATCTTCATGTATAAGTGCGATAAAATCTTCTATACGTATATTTTCTTCTCTGAGTCCGAGCATATCCTGAAGTTCCTTTGATATTCGGAATGTATCATCACAGTGCTCATTAAGAATAATACCTATTTCTGAAAGCCCCATAGCCAAAGAATAATGTCTTTCTGAAGCCGAGAGAAGATTATTTGTAACATTGAGCTGTTGACGTATCATTTTATTTTCTGTTACATCAAACCCTATCGACAGTATGTATCTTCCTTCTGCACCCATAATAAGAACTGAACTTGTCCATGATACATATATGACATTTTCACCGAGCTTCAAAGGAAGTTCCTTATCCCCTGAAAGCATCATTTCAGATTTAGTCTGTGTCATAAAACTCTGAGGAAACAAAATATCGATCAATTCTCTTTTGGAATATTTATCAGGAATATCACCCAAGATATCCTGAAGTTTATTATTAAGAATTATTGTTGATCTGTCCTCTGTCCAGACAACGATATACGCATTTACAACATTCATAAGTTTCATTATGCGCATCTTACTTTGCTCTGACGCCTGCTGTTCTGACATTTTTTTGCTTATTTTATTAGCAACAATAATCAAAATAGTCGTGATAACATACACTGCAAGAATGTAAAAAGTTGCACTCTTATAAAAAACTGACAAAACCAATAGAACAATTGACAATATAATATATGCCATTTCTAAAACAAACATTCTGTTATTATTTTTCAAAACAAAACTCCTAAAAACAAATTTTTCCGGATCTTCTTCCGTACTGATACTATAATTATATCAAAAACCTACTCACATTGTCAATCAAATTCAACAAATTATTGAAAAATCACTGACTTTTATTTGGAACATAAATATAATTATAATTTGCAGAGTATATCCCCCACCCAAATGTGAAAGGCAGGGGAATATTATTCAGGTTTATTTTAAAAGAACTGACAAAAGTTTTACAAGATCAAGCACTGTAATTTTTCCATCATTGTCGAGATCACCATTTGGCACATCTTCTTTGGTACAGCCAAGCAACAGATACATTTTCATCAAAAGCAGATCTTTTGCATTTACTACACCATTATTATCAACATCGCCATATATTATTTCATCTTCATAATAATTGTCCGCATAATAATCTCCACATTTTGTACATGTATGTTCCGTATATCCGGGATTTTCTCCTGACGGTTTTACAATATTTTCGATATAATCATGTCCCTGAGTTGCAGTGATCTCAGTATATGAATCATCACATTTGGTACATGTATACAGATCAATGCCGTCCGAATAACAGGTGAGTTCATTTATAACTTTACTTTCATAAACGTGCTCACATACTTTGATATCCGCTGAAGAAACATTATATCCAAAACCACATACACTACATTTACGTACAACATTTTCACTACCATCTGAAATATATTCAAAACGATGACCTGAAGCAAAAAGAACTTCTTCATATTCATAATCACACTTTACGCATGAATATCTGATGGTTGAATTTGTAGTGCAAGTTCCCTTACGTGTTATTTCTGCAGTAAAGTTGTCATGTTTACAATCTGATTCTTTCTGACTGATATATTCAAACTGCAGGCTCTCTACCCATGTCTGATCTCCTCCCCAGATACCAAAAACTTTTTTGTTTCCATTGAGAGGATATGTGCCAAATACTACTTTTCTTGTAGTTGCTTTCAAAGGCGGGACATATTCAACAGTTTCATTTGTATCAGAAGAAATATAGCCACCACTGTCTTCTCCCATATTGCTGAAATCTATATCTGCTGAAATCGTAACAGTATCATACCCTTCATCATATTCCATCTTAAAATCAATTCCGAATATAAATGATTCTATAAGTTTAAGATCACGATTAAACATAGGCGACTCTGTATAATCTCCAAATACGTCAAACAAATAACTTCCGCTTACAGGAGATTTTATTTGTGAAAACGGATCATACAAACTATGTGATGACCTTTGTCCTGTACCAACTCCGGTCTGATGATTTGAATCACCGAATTTTCCTGATTCGCTGATATAATCCTTCTTCACTGTACACGGCATTGTAAAAAGCCCTGCATTTCTGTTTGAATATCCTACAGCTATACCGTAATAGTTTTCTTCATCTTCAGAATGAATGAGTACAAGCTGTCGTTTACCCATCCACGCAAGTGAAAATCGGAAATTATAATAAAGCGAACCGGTTACTCCTGTAAGATTATCTCCGGATATCTCTTCATCGTCAAATGCAATTGCAAATGTAGGACGGTTGAGGTTTCCTGTATTATTATTCAGAGAATCAAAATCAACATGATCGCGTGACTGATCTGTATAAAATGAAGTATATCCCCCCGGTGAAGTATCTGTAGTATAGTGAATCGTTTCCCTTAAAATCTTATATCTCTGATCTTCGGGCAGATCCGCTATCCTGTCATATGTAAATTCCACCGGTGTTCCGTCACTGTCAGATAATACAGCTTTATTATATGCAGATCTCATATATCCTACGATCGTAGAATCATCTATAAATCCTGCAAAAATGTTTTTCATTTCTTCAAGTTCTGCATTATCTTTATTTCTGAAATCATACAGTCTGTATTGCCTGTCTGCTATTTCGTCTGTCCATTTATTAGGATAATCATATATTTTATCCTGAGGTGGTTGCTGTACTACTATCTGAGTAAGCGGTTTCATAGCTTCATCAGAATAATCAACAACCACAAGTTTGTTATTTACATAAAATTTTGTTTTAGGAATAGCATTTGAAATAAGTTTATCTTCGGGAATAATAAATGTTTCATCTTCTTCAGTTTCAGGATCATCTTTCTGATCAAATTCATAAAATGAAGTAAGATCTATAACATTATTACGACAATTCTCAAATACTATACTATCAGATTTTCCAAATGGTATATATGGTTTATTGACTTTGTATTCACCATAATAAGCGGTTGTTACACCATTTGCAAGTATACGTGCATCTGAAATTGATTTTACCATATTTCCGTCTGAATCACTATAGCTTATGGAAGGACTGTCAAATTCAATAAAATGTGTCTGGTCATTCATTGTACCGATATCCATATTACCTATCAGTCTTAAACCATCACTTACATGAAACATTATCATAGGTTTATCTGTAAGTATATCAGGCAGATCTATAGGGAAATTTGAATTCAGCATATGATTTGTGATACTTCCGTATCCTGCTCTTGTCAAAGTATTTCCGCAAAATACATCATTTTTTCCGAAACTGTAATTATAAGTGTAATCTATAAGATTTCCACGATATACACTATTTCCCTTACCGGTAAGTGTTTTACCGTTTGAAAACTGACCAAACTCAAGCCAGCATCCTCTCCAGGTAGAATTAGCAAAGTCAGAATCTGATATGAAATAACGATAATTTATATCACCCGGAGAAATACCATCGTCTGTTTCGACCCATGTACTTCCCGTTCCGTATACATACTTTACCAATGTATTTTCTGTAATAGTCTTATAAAAGAATCCATAATCGCAGTACTGGATCTGACCTTCAGTGATTATTGTGTTTTTAAGATTGCAGTTTGTAAAACAACCTACACCACGCTGTATACTTCCGATTTTAAAATAGAAATTATCAGTATTGACGTTATAGAATGCACTCGTCTGGCAATCCTGAAGATAAAGGTCTGTTCCGATAAAGTATCCGTTTATCGGCTTATTATCATCTGCGCTCATTACAAATATGCCTGCATCTTTGATATCAGATGTTTTATGACTTCTTATTGTGCCTTCAAAAAACACACGATAAGTAGAGTTGCCTCTTAATACTATAGGTTTATTTGTGTAAAACGTGCCACTTTCAATATAAAGAATGGCGTCATGTGTAGCTACATAGTCAAAAGCTTCCTGCAATTTATTATGATTACAGGAGGTATTCCAGCTTGAACCACCAAAATCTTTTTCAAAATAAACTTTTTCTATTTCAGCAGAATTGATATCTTTGTAATACTGTTCTTCCATACCCATATCACAAAGTGACTGCTCATCTGCACCAACAGAACCAAGACGTGAGTATCCTGCAGTCGGAACATCAGGACTCTTAAACGCTGTCAGATCTATATATCTTCCAAAATAAGGTGAAACATAGATATAGTCATCCATCCAGCATATTGGCACACCGCCGTCAACGCCTACCCAGCCCATTGCCGGTGTTCCGTCAGAATTGTTCCATCCTCTTTCTCCCCACTCGATAACAGTATTGTCATACCAACCATCTGACAAAGGCTTTCCTTGTTTCCAGTCATCTATAAGAAGCTCTTCTTTTACCCAGTTATTTATCTTAAATGCATTATCAGCAAAAGTTATATTTTCTGCATTTCTTTTCTTATCATAAGTAGATGCCCATACCGAATCTGTCAAACGCACAAGCGTTGTCCAATCAAGCGAATCACATTCTATTTTATTTTGAGTAAATGAAACACCACTATGAAGATTTATAAGTGTTATATACTGATCATGGGCATGATTTGCAGAATCATATTTATTGCCTGTAATACTGTCACGTATGATATACCCTTTGCTGTTGTATATAAACTTTTTCTGTTCATCACTCCACACTCTGTCCCAGTAATCAAAAGCCGGTATTCCCTGACTTTCAAAATAATCTGCAATATCATTGTAAGCACAATCTTTAAACAAACAACCGCTTACAGAAGATGATGAATCAACAGTAGTATCCATTACAAAATTATACACATGTTCAAGGGTGAGATTTGAATATGACGTATGTGGGCACCATGTACTCGCACCACTTCTTGAAAAATAATAGTTTCCTATATATGAATTTGTAAACATTGTTGTACCCATGCTAAATGTGATCTGAAATACAGGTAGCTGTGACAAACCGTCACTGTCGGTATAATATCCGCCATAATAATAATTATCATAGAAAAAAGCATCGTTTGTTTCGACTCCGTTATAAACAAACTTGGTCGGTCCTATGGTGACATTTTTTATTCTGGTAAGCATATCAACATATGACCATCTGAGAAACGAATCAAAACCGGTAGCGCCTATATTATTAATACTTCCGTATTTTATACGTACTCTGTAAAAAAGACTGAAATTATCAACAGCCTGAATGCCGTCGGTACAAAGATTTGAGATTATATTTTGTGCGGTATTTTCCGGTGTGAAGGCACTGTGTGTTCCTTCTACTGCAAAGGCAATATCGCTGACACCTGCAAAATACCATGAATATGTACTGCTAAGGTCTGCATTTGTAAAAAAGCCGTTCTTATCAACTTCATTTCCGTCTTTGTCCTGAAAATTAGGCTTTATTACAAACGCCGTTTCTCCTGCCACACCGTTGATATTTGTATATCCCCAAAGATAGACTGACTCAGTAAAATAATAGACTCCGGGTTCAACAAAAACATCGGCATTATCACTGTCCCTTGCCAATTCAAGCGTCTTATTGAACATATCAGAATAATCATAATACGCATCTTCAGAATCATAATCAGAAAACAGCAACTGTCCGTTTTCATCTTTAAGTTTAATTGCATCAGACGGGAAATAAACAACATTATCATCTTTGTCATAAATGTTGTTTACATCATTTTCAGGCATCATACCTATATTTCCTGTATGACCATATTGTATATAACCCTCATTCGGGTCATAATCAACAGGAAATGATTCGTGATACTCTTCTCCGGACTGCTCGGCTTGTACGCTCAGAGGAATATCCGGTGTCAGATTGACCAGAAGTGCCAGTGATAATCCGACACTTAAAACAGATAGCATTTTCTTTCTCATAACAATAATCCTTTCATATATAAAATTTATTATCACCCGATATCTGCTGATACAACCAATATCAAACGATAACGGGTTATAACCCCTGAATTTTGTTATGCTATCTCCTCTTTTTATTTTTTCACTCTATCTATGAAAGCAGTGTATTTCATATAAATATCCTACCACACTATATACAATAAATCAATAGTTTTTTTGTTTTTTTTATTTATTTCGAGAAATAATTGATTATATTTTAATATTCTGAAAAACAAATCCATTATCTCATCATAAAACAGATTTATATAACCTATATTTTTTCTTCATTTCACATTGTATTCACATTTTTGGTATAAAATATTTTACATAATATTTTTATATAATTTATGGAGGATTTTAATATGAGTAAGATATTAGTAACAGATGACGAAGCAAACATCAGACTAGTTGTAAAAGAATACGCAGAATTTGAAGGATATGAAGTTGACGAAGCCGAAAACGGTATGCAGGCAATCGACATGGTAAAAAACAATAACTATGATCTTGTAATCATGGACGTAATGATGCCAAAGCTTGACGGATATTCAGCGTGCAAAGAAATCAAAAAAATAAAAAATATTCCTGTTATTATGCTTTCGGCACGAGGCGAAGAATATGATAAGTTATTCGGTTTTGAAATAGGAATTGATGATTATGTTGTAAAACCTTTTTCACCAAAGGAACTTATGGCCCGAATCAAAGTAGTTATAAAAAGAAATTCGGAAAAAGGAACACCGCAGGCAGAGCGATACAAATTTGAAGGACTTGAAATCGATATGGCTGGTCGTGAAGTATATGTCAACGGACAAAAAGCTTCCATGACTCCAAAAGAATACGATCTTCTCTTCTTCCTTGTGAAAAACAACAACCTTGCTATGTCAAGGGACAAACTTCTTGAAAGCGTATGGGGATATGACTTTTTCGGAGATGACAGAACAGTTGACACACATATAAAAATGCTCCGTAACAGTCTTGGCGAATACAGAAAATTTATAGTTACTCTCCGAGGAATGGGGTATAAGTTTGAAGCGAATTAAATTCACAAAAAACATCAGATTTCAGATATGGATAAATTTTGTTTTTTTCATGATATGTGTACTTCTGTTGCTATGGTTTTTTCAGATCTTATTTCTTCAGAAGTTCTATGAAAATATAAAAACGACCTCCACCAACAATGCAGTCGCTGAAATGGTTGAAAAATACAGAAAATCTGATGTAACGACAGCTGAGGATTTTGAAAAGCTTGCAGATGAATTTGATATGATCGCACTTGACAATGACTTTTCATACATGATAACCGATTCATATGCTTCAAAACTGATACACGAAAACGACCATTCGATATCTTATCAGTTCAGCCGAAGACAACTTCAGGAACTTGTTTTAAATGCAAACGTAAGCGGAGGGATAACCTCCGTTCAGGGCAATGTCGGAAACAGCAAAGTTCTTACTGTATGTTCCCTTCTGAAAAACAAATCCGGAACAACAACAGGATATATAGTTCTTTATTCCATAATAACCCCGGTAAACACTACGATAACGATGCTAAAACAAAACACATCGGTAATCATGCTGATTCTTGTAGTGATTTCTCTTATTTTGTCTTTCATCATATCAAACAGTATATCAAAACCTATATTAAAAATAACAAAAGCATCAAAAAAACTTGCCAACGGCGAATACAATGTACAGTTTGACGGCGGTTCTCTAATCGAAACACAGCAACTCGCCCAGTCACTCAACTATGCATCTGCCGAAATCTCCAAGATCGATGAACTTCAGCGTGACCTTATAGCCAATGTTTCACACGATCTTAGAACTCCGCTGACCATGATAAAAGCGTATGCCGAAATGATCCGTGACTTGTCAGGTGAAAGAAAAGAAAAACGAGAAGAACATCTGAAAATAATCATTGACGAAACAGACAGACTTGCTCTTCTGGTAAACGATATGCTTGATCTTTCAAAACTTGAAAAAGGCGAACAGCCTCTTAACTATACAACTTTTGATATCAACTCAAAACTTCACGATATAATCGAACGTTACAAAGGCATATCAAAAGTAATGGGATATAAAATTAATTTTACTGACAACACTCCTGTTCTTGTAAAATGTGATATCGTAAAAATAGAACAGGTGATCTACAATCTTGTAAACAACGCAATCAACTATACAGGCGATGACAAACAGGTATATATAACACAGACAATTGAAGATGACTATGTTAAAATAACCGTAACCGATACAGGAAAAGGGATATCGGAAGATAATATTCATCAGATATTCGACAAATACTACAGATGCGAAAAAACCAAACGTGAAGTTATAGGCACAGGACTCGGACTGTCAATAGTAAAAGCTATACTGAAAAAACACAACTTTCCTTTTGGTGTACAAAGTAAAATCGGTATCGGAACATCTTTCTGGTTTAAAATCAAGCGTGATAACGAAACAATTTGCACAAATGAGAAATAGTTTTTCATTATATTTCTTGTATTTTTAACATACATTACTTCTTAAATACTCTATCACAAAACTTTCACATTGTTTTCATATAGCTTACACATAGCAGGTTTATAATACAGACATACTCGATGAGGGGAACGGAACAGAACAAATGAAATCAAAGTTCTCCATAAATTAAGATAACAGATTTGGAAAGTCGAGTTGTTAAATTCACGGTATTTTACGTTTACCCCAACGTAGAATATAAATCCCCAATAATCCCTATATCATAACCAAAAACACCCCTCTTTGAGGGGTGTTTTTGGTTAACAATGAAAACAAATAATAAAAATGTCACACAGCATCAAAACAAATTTATCTGTGTGACATTTCTTTTAATATGAATTAACCAACATGAACTTCCACTCATAAGCTTCATGTTTTTTCTTTGAGTGGCATAAATTTTTAAGGCAGACTGCTCGTTACCGAGCGTCTGCCTGTTTGTTGTTATAGATAGCTGTTACTTAAAGAACTTCCACTGTCTTTTGTCTTTTACAAAAAAGCTGTATGCTTGTTCGGGTTTTATTGCGTCAGTAGCTTTAAATCTTATATCTCCGTCTACTTTAAGCATATCTTTTCCTTGCGAATCAGCAACCCATTCGATATCAAGATCAAGATTATTTTTTCTTACATTATAAACTATTCTCTCGTATCCCTTTTCTACAAAAGTAACGCTTCCATAAACCAGATCAAGATAGTTAGGCTCTACAATTACTTTGGTAGTTCCCTTTGAGTTGTCCGTTATATCAAGCACATAACAGCGGTACTGCTGACTTTGTGAAACCGAACGTTCTGTTACAACGTCTACTGTATGTCCAAGGAATATTGAAACATAAAGAAAATATGCAAGTATGCATATTATGTATAACAAAAGATATATTGTACCTACTATAGTTTTCAAACCTTCCCCTGCTCCGCCAAAGAAAAACAGAAGAACTGTTATAATTCCAAGCGGTATAAGGAAAATCAGATTTTCTTTACTGTAGTAAAAAACCAGAACAGGCAGATAACACAAAGGTGAAGCCAGAGCAACTATTGATGTAATAACCTGTTTTCTTGAAAAAATCATTGTTCCGGCAAAAAGCAGTGACAAACACACTACCAATACCGTAAATGATGAGCGATTCGTTATACTTATGTCGTAATAAAATGAAGTATATGCCAGAAAAGCCATCAAACCAATATACCCGATACTAAAAAGAGAAACCACCCTTTTTGCCCAGGTAACCATCGTTTTCTTGTCCGTCAATTGCATTCCTCCTAATATATTTCCATAAATTTTACAAATATAATGACATCACTCCTGCATAATAATGTATAGTCGTCTTGCAGAGTAAATCCATATTTGAAATCAACTTATATAATTATAACATTTTATACTTGCAGTTACAATAGTTTTGTTAAAAAAATTTTTACAGTTGTAAAAACAAAATATTCATGTTAAAATAATATCTGTATCCCTATCTCTTAAACTATGACGGGCAACAATACAAAATACAGATCGTTTTTACGAAAGGACACAAGGATATATGAAGAAAAGAAAAATATTTTTTCTTATTTTACTGATATTATGCATGATCGTTATATTCATGTTTTCAGCTCAGAACGGCGGAACTTCAGGAAATCTCAGCGAAGGGATCACATATAATATCGCTAAAATATTTGTTGATGATTTTGAAAATATGACTTTCGTACAGCAGAAAAATTTAGTTGAGGAAATGCACTTCTATATAAGAAAAATGGCTCATTTCTCTATATATGCACTGCTTGGATTTTTAGCCTGTATAAACTCCCGTTTTTACATCACCAAAAAGAAGAAAGCTCTGGCAGTCTCACTTGTTTTTTGCCTTTTGTATGCTGTCTCAGACGAGATACATCAGCTTTTTTCCGATGGAAGATACGGAAGTCCCGTAGATGTCATGATCGATTTTAGCGGTTCATGCGTCGGAACAGCAGTGGCATCTGTTATTCTTGCATTTATCACAAAATATTGCAATAAAAAGAAAGCTTATGACAAATAAAATTATTTTATTATGATATAGGGTCTATGGAGGAAAAAAATGAATATTCTTATAAAAAATATTCTGCGTTTTTTTATGATAATATTTACATCATTGCTGTCAATGATACTCATAGTGCTGATTTTCGCCGTCATATGTTCTGCTTTCGGTATAATGTTTGTTGTCGATACTCTTGAAAATACAACAGAAATCTCCATACCCGAAACAGAAAAAGAAAAATCTTCATACATATATAGCATAAATGAAGAAACAGGTGAATATAATCTTATCTATAAGGTAACTCCTTATACAGGAAATGTCAGAATAGATATCGATATAGAAACTTTGCCCGATTATGTAACATCTGCTTTTGTCTGCACAGAAGACGAACGTTTTTATTCCCATGATGGTGTAGATATCAAAACAACTGCTTTTGCCGTTATAAAAGAAGTACTTCGTTGCTCCGGAATTATCTCACCCGAAGTAACGGGCGGTTCAACCATCACCCAGCAACTTGTAAAAAATATTACAGGTGACAGCGAAATAACAGCAGACCGCAAAATCCGTGAAATATTCCGTGCTGTAAATCTCGAAAAGAAATATACAAAAGATGAAATACTCGAAAAATATCTTAATGTTATTTATTTCGGACAAACCCCTGACGGATACAATATGTACGGAATAGAAGCAGCCGCTATAGGCTATTTTGGAGTAAATGCCTCCGATCTCACAATAGCGCAGGCCGCTTCCCTTGCCGCTATACCTATGCTACCGAACGGAATAAACCCCATTGTTGACAACAAAGCAAATGACAACAGAAAAAGATACTGTCTTAGAAAAATGTTTGAACAGGGAATAATTTCTCCTTTTGAATACGAAAAAGCAATCAATGAAAAGATCACAACTTCAGACAAATCTCACGACACATCACTTCTTAAACTCTCTGACTACCCGAATGATTTTGAAAATCCCGAGCCTACAACATGGGTCATTGATACTGCTCTTTCCGAGTTTTGCGACTATATATGCGAATCTGAAAACATAAGCCGTGATGACGCGATGCAAAAATTTATGAGTGGCGGTTATGAACTTTATCTTACAGTAGACAACAACATTCAGAAACATCTTGAAGAAAAATATTCGGACTATACATATTTTCCTGAAAATACTGCCGAATATACAGATGAATCCGGCAATACAATAATTGAAAACATTCAATCTGCCATAGTCGTTATGAATTACAAAGGACAAATAAAAGGTATTGTTGGCAGGATTGGTGAAAAAACAGATTCTTTCTGCTGGAACAATGCAACAGATGCACGCAGACAACCCGGGTCTACTATAAAACCACTTTCCGTGTACACATACGGAATTGAAAACAACCTTCTCACATGGTCAGATCTTTTTAGCGACACTCCGCTCGAAGCAGGCATAGCAGATGAATATGCATGGCCAAATAATTATACAAAAACATTTTCTGATAAAATGATCACTACAAATGAAGCTTTGACAAATTCATTAAATACTATTCCGGCACAACTTTGCAATACATACGGCCTGCAGAATGTTTTTGATTTTACAACAAATGTTCTGAAACTTCCACTAAATGAAAATAATGATGTTTCGTACGCTGCTCTCAGTGTCGGCGCTACAACAACAGGTCCCTCCCTGGTTTCACTTGCAAATTCATATATGCCTTTTGGAAACGACGGAATATACTACAAGGCACATATAATAAACCGTATAAAAGATTCGGGTTCAAAACGTGTGTATGTAGAAAAAGATGCAAAAAAAGGTACACGGGTAATAAGTTCAGAAACAGCTTATATAATGAATAAGATGCTTAGAAATGTGATCACTGACGGCACCGGTAAAAAAGCACTTCTTACAAACAAACAGAATATCGGTAAGACAGGCACAACAGAACAGTATCGTGATATAACTTTTGTCGGACTTACAGAAGATTTTGTATCTGCACTCTGGATAGGTTATGAAAACGGAATGAATTCGTATGCAATTCAGAACACAAATTCTGCTTTGGTCTGGAAAAATGTTTTCGGAGATTTTGCGGATAACTATATATCCGACGCATCGTTTCCCGAATGTGAGAGTGTCATATATACAGATTTCTGTTCTGAATCGGGAATGCCTGCTGCAAAAAACTGTCCTGTCAAAGAAAAAGGATATTATAGAGCTGACAATTGTAATTTTTGTCATATCAAACACACACCTCCCAACAGTAAATAATATCCATGTCACATTTAACAAATTATAAATCACAAAACGCAAATTAAGAGTATTTATTACAAAATCTCTTTTATTTCAAAAATACATATTAACAAATATATATTTTTATGATATAATTTATAGTGAACGTCAAAATTAACCTGAGGTTCATGTACACAGATCGGACAGGCGCAAAAAATCCACATCTGTCCATCAGGAGAGGAGTAAAAAAATGAGCGATAAGCCAAACAGCAATGATGAAAAAAAATCTACCGACGATCTTATTTCTGATATTCTGAATGAAGAAAATGTGAAAACATCATCTGAAGAAATATACGGATTTGATGACGAAGATGAAAAAGCATTACCTGTCAAAGAAGAAATACCGGAAAAAAAAGAAGCTGTATCGGTGACGGTAACGGAATCCGAATCTGACAAAATCAATAACGACTCACCTTTTGTCAGCTCTATAAAAAAGAAATTTCAGTACTTCAAAGAGGAAACAAAAGAACAGTTCAAGGAAATCACAAAAGACTTCAGAGAAGAATCAAAATATACAAGAAATGAACGTAAAAAAGAATTTTACGGCGGACGACCACCTGCAAGTATAAAACACAGACTTTTGTATATATTACTTTACGCTTTCAAGAAGGTCTTTTCACTTGCATTAACAAGTGTATTTGCGATATTTCTTGTCTTTATTCTTACAGGAACTATTGTAGGTACGGTAGTAACCGTATATCTCCTGAGCTTTATGGATACTACACAGGCAATAGCTCTTAAACCTATTGAAGAAAGTTACGCTTCTTACATATACCAGATGAACAAAGAAACACAGGAATACGAAATGGTATATAAAGCAGCTCTTCAGTCACACGACATAAAACTTGCAGTTGATATCAACGAATTACCCGATCATGTAAAATATGCTTTCGTATGTATAGAAGACGAAAGATTTTACTCTCACGAAGGTGTTGACTATAAAAGAACAGCCGGTGCTATTTTAAATCTTGCCATCACTATGATGGGTGTTGACAAAGATATATACGGTGGTTCTACAATTACCCAGCAGTTAATCAAAAACGTCACACAAGACGATGAACAAACTGTAGAAAGAAAGATGCGTGAGATCTTCTCTGCCATGAAGTTTGAGAAGAAATACACAAAAGATGAAATTCTTCAGGCATATCTCAACGAAATTTATTTCGGACAGATAGATACATACAATATGTATGGTATTGAAGCTGCGTCTATAGGATACTTCGGAAAGTCAGCAACCGAACTCACAACAACTGAAGCCGCAATGCTTGCAGCTATACCAAAATCACCAAATGCATTCAATCCTACACTCTTTCCTGAAGACAACAAGGAAAGAAGAGATTATTGTCTTACAAAGATGTTTGAACTTGGTGTAATATCACCATATGAATACCAGAAAGCATTAAATGAAGAAGTTATGCTTTCAACTGACAAAGGATTTGCAGAAAAATTCCCTAATCACAAAAAACTTACTGAAAGTGAAGATGAATTTGAAAATCCCGAAACAAATTCATGGTGTGTAGACCTCGCTATATACGAGTTTGCTGATTACCTCAAAGAAACTTACGAACTTGAAAGTCAGCAGGAAGGCATAAATATGTTTAACCGTGGTGGTTACAAGCTTTACATCACAATGGATACTGATGTGCAAAATCATCTCAACACCACATTTGCCGACTGGACTTACTTCCCTGAATCACAGTCCATTACACCAAAAGGTGACTACGAAAAAATTCAGGCCGGTATGGCTGTACTCGACTATCAGGGTCATATTCTTGGTATCGCAGGACAGATCGGCGGAAAAACCGGAAATCTTGGCTGGATAAACGAATACAGTGGGCGCAGGCAGCCGGGTTCAACTATAAAACCAATAACTACATACGGATATGCTCTTGAAAACGATCATATAACATGGTCATCTATGTTCTATGACTCACCTCTCCCGGCAGGCGTTGCATCAGATACCGCATGGCCAAGCAACTATGGTGGCGGTACATCAGGCGGATATTATCCTGTAAGTTACTTCCTCCAGTGGTCATTAAACACACTTCCGGCTCAGATCGCATACAAACACGGATTGCAACAGGTTCATGATTTTGCTACACAAAATCTTGGTTTACCTTTCCACCCTACTGAAGACCTGACATACTCTTCTCTCTGCGTAGGCGGTTGTTATACAAGCCCGACTGTTATAGAACTTGCAAATGCTTATATTCCATACGGAAACGGCGGTACTTTCTATAAAGCAAGTGTAATAGCGCAAGCCGTTGATATGAGAACAGGTACAACTATAATCGACAATATAAACCGCCAAGGCGAACCTGCAGTAAGTGAAGAAACAGCTTATGTTATGAACAAACTTCTTCAGAATGTAGTATCACAGGGTACAGGTACTTCAGCACAGCTCTGGAATACAACAGTTGCAGGAAAAACAGGTACAACTGAAAACTGGCATGATATTACTTTCGTAGGTCTTACACCCGATTATGTTTCATCTCTCTGGGTAGGTTATCCTACCAGTCAGGACTGGGACTGGAGAGCTATAGAACGAGCTGATTCAGCAAGAATATGGTATAATGTTTTCGGAACATATGCAAATGCTCATGCTTCCGGCAACCAGTTCCCCGAATGTGACACTGTAATATATGCAAGATACTGTTCTTCTACAGGATTGCTTGCAAATCCGGGTTGTCCGGGTTCAAAGTACGGATATTACAAATCTACAAACTGTGATTATTGTTATTCACATTAAAATAAAAAAATAGGAGAAGTCTTTACGACTTCTCCTGATTTTTTTATTTAAAATTTATGCAAAACAAATTTCAAATTTTGTATTAACAAATATATATTTTTGTGTTATAATTACATAAGATGAATATTATTAATTTCCTATTCATCTGGAAAGGAGTAGAAAATGAAGAGAAACAAATCAAAATGTACTGTAAAGGAGAAAGTAAGGTACATAAAACAAGAATTAAAGGAGCAATACGAAGAAATAACCAGAGACTTCAAAAACGAATCCAAACAAACCAGAAATAAACGTAAAAAGGAGTTTTACGTTGGAAAACCGCCGTCAAGCATGAAACACAGATTTTTATATATACTTCTGTATATGTCTAAAAAAGCGTTTTCGCTTGCTGTAACAAGTGTATTTGCAATATTTCTTGTATTTATTCTCACAAGTACAATCGTCGGTACTGTTATAACAACATATGTATTAAGTTTTATGGATAAAACTCATACTGTCGAACTTGAACCTGTCAATGAAAATTATGCGTCATATATATATCAGATGAATAAAGAAACCAATGAATATGAACTGGTATATAAAGCAGCAATAAAATCACACGATATAAGGCTTGCTGTAGATATGGAACATCTGCCTGATCATGTAAAATATGCATTTGTATGTATAGAAGATGAAAACTTTTATTCTCATGAAGGTGTAAACTATAAGCGTACAGTAGGTGCTACACTTAATCTTGCTATCACTATGATGGGCGTTGAACAGGATATTTACGGTGGTTCAACAATAACTCAGCAGCTTATAAAAAATATTACCGGTGAAGATGAACAGACGTGGGAACGAAAGATAAAAGAGATTTTCACTGCAATGAAACTTGAAAAGAAATATACTAAAGATGAAATACTTGAAGCATATCTGAATGAAATATATTTTGGACAAATTAACTCTTACAATATGTATGGTATCGAAGCTGCGGCAATAGGATATTTCGGAAAATCAGCCACAGAACTTACCATTGCAGAAGCTGCAACACTTGCAGCCCTTCCAAAATCGCCTAATGCTTTAAATCCCACAATAAATCCTGAAAAAAATAAAGAAAGAAGAACTTATTGTATTACAAAAATGTTTGAACTTGGTGTCATCTCACCATACGAATATCAAAAGGCATTAGAAGAAGACATCTTACTTTCGACTGACTACGGATTTGAAGAAAAATTTCCTGATCATAAAAAACTAACAGAAAACGATGACGATTTTAAAAATCCACAAAAGAACTCATGGTGTGTAGATCTTGCTATCTACCAGTTTGCCGACTATCTTGAAGAAACATATGATGTCGAAGATGGTGTAGCTATGTTTAATAAAGGCGGATACAAACTATATATCACTGCTGATACCGACATCGAAAATCATCTCAGAGATACTTTTTCAGACTGGGAATATTTCCCTAAGTCTACTTCCATAAGCGCTAAAGGTAAACCCGAAATGATACAAGCCGGTCTGGCTGTCATGGACTACGAAGGTCATATTCTCGGTATCGCCGGTAATATAGGAGCTAAAGACGGAAATCTTATCTGGATAAATGAATATAGTAATAACAGACAACCGGGCTCTACTATCAAACCTGTAACAACATATGGATATGCTCTTGAAAATGACTACATCACATGGTCTTCAATGTTTTATGACACAGCCCTTCCGCCGGGTGTTGCCGCAGATACAGCATGGCCTAACAACTATGACGGAAAACCTACAGGAAACTACTACCCTGTAAGTTATTTTCTGCAACAATCTATAAATACACTTCCAGCGCAGATTGCACATAAATACGGACTTCAATCAATATATGACTTCGCTGTACAAAATTTAGGTTTACCGTTAGATCCAAAAAATGATCTTACTTATTCCTCGCTTTGTGTAGGCGGATGTCACCAGAGTCCTACTCTTATCGACCTTGCAAATGCATACATACCATATGGAAACGGTGGTCTTTTCTATGAAGCAAGTATCATCGGAAAAGCTATTGATATGAAAACAGGCGTAACGATAATAGATAACATAAAACGTACAGGAGAACCTGTTATAAGTAAGGAAACTGCTTATGTCATGAATAAACTACTTCAGAACGTTATAACAAACGGAACAGGTCAGTCAGCCCAGCTTTCAAATACCACAGTTGCCGGAAAAACCGGTACAACTGAAAACTGGCGTGACATTACATTTGTCGGACTTACACCTGACTATGTATCTGCCCTATGGGTCGGATATCCTACAAGTGAAAACTGGGATTGGAGAGCCATTGAAGGTGCTGACTCAGCAGAAATATGGAAAAATGTTTTCGGAACATATGCAGATGCTCATGCTTCCGGCAACCAGTTCCCCGAATGTGACACTGTAATATATGCAAGATACTGTTCTTCTACAGGGTTGCTTGCAAATCCGGGTTGTCCGGGTTCAAAGTACGGATATTACAAGTCTACAAACTGTGATTATTGTTATTCACATTAAAATAAAAATCAGGAGAAGTCTTTACGACTTCTCCTGATTTTTTATATTATCTTACTTATCAGCAGCCACAACCGCATCCACAGCCACCGCCGCAACCATTGTCACAGCCACCACAGCCACAGCCATTGTTTGAAATTGTGTTGCCACCGCAACCACAGCCACAACCGCAGAACATAAATAAAATAACAAGAATTATAATCCAGCAACAATTTCCATTCATAGTAAAACACTCCTGATATAAATTATATTTAAGACATTTGCTTTAAGGTTTTTATTCCTTATTGCGTTTGCCTTATATTTCATTATACGGAGATTTCAAAAAAGTGTTACAGTTTTTTATAAATTTATTTTCTGTCCATCTACGCTTATAACGGCACCGGGAAATTTCTTTTTTATTTCCTTTTCATACTGCATAGGTGTCGCCATAGCAGGACTGTAATGTGTCAGCCACAGTCTTTCAACTTCTGCGTCTTTTGCTATACGGATCGCATCAGAAAAAAGCATATGACCTTTTTCTTTCATGCTCTGATCGTTTTCATCATCACCGTACATTCCTTCACAGATAAACAGATCAGAACGGAATGCAACATCTGCAATTTCGTATATCGGTCTTGAATCAGTAGCATATGTAACCTTTACAGGCTTCCTGATACC
Organism: Ruminococcus sp.; assembly: GCA_015066745.1. GTDB lineage: Bacteria > Bacillota > Clostridia > Oscillospirales > Ruminococcaceae > HUN007. Next base: position 26,427 of record SVNW01000039.1, read on the forward strand.
ATCGGTAACCATTTCGGTAGTAATCTCCTGGCCGTCTATTTCAATAGATTTACCGCTATGCAGTATGCTCCACATCTGCTTTGGTATTTTAAGTTCCTCAGCTTTTTGCGGATTGAATACAGGCTTTCTTGAAAATACAAATGAATATCCAAGACACGGAACAGTATGTTTTAACGGAAATGCTTTAACATCTATCATCTTATCTATTTCCGGAACTTTAAATTCATTAAGCTGATTTGTAGAAAGTTCAGTTATCTTCAACTCATACGGAAGCTTACCGCATATGCAACAAAGTTTGTTTACTACCTCTCCAAGCCCCTTTGGGCCATAAATGTACAAAGGAGTTTTTTTAGAATAATTTCCAAGCGACAACAACAATCCGGGCAGACCTGAAATATGGTCTGCATGAAAATGTGTTATAAGTAAGGTTTCAAGTTTGCTCAGCTTACAGTCAGCTTCTGTAAGCGCTATCTGTGTCCCCTCACCGCAATCTATAAGAATCGCCTTTCCGTTATACTCCATATAACAGCAGGTAAGCCATCTGTTTTTCAGTGGCATCATGCCACCTGTACCTGCCAGACATATATCAACCATTGTTTTTTCCTCTCATATTAAAAAAATTATTTGAGTTCTATAATAGTTACACCATCTTCGCCTTCACCATATACGCCAAGACGATAACTTTTTACAACCGGTAATGTTTTCAGACGTGCGTGAACAGCTTTTCTGAGAACACCTGTACCCTTTCCGTGTATAACCGTTACAAGTGTCAGACCGGTCATAACTGCGTGATTTATAAACATCTCAACTTCCATAACGCCTTCATCGGACGCATATCCTCTTATATCAAGCTCCTGCTGAACCTGTCTTGAAGCAACATTTCTCTTTGGATTCATCGAAGCTTTGGCATTTCCTTTGTTTTTTTGCTTTGTCTTATCTTTTTCAACAAGTCTTAATTCTGAAACATTCAGTTTCATTTTCATTATTCCTGCCTGAACAAAAACAAGCCCCTTTGAATCCTGATCCGTTACAACTGTTCCGTGCTGATTTGATGCAGGAATAAATACATAATCGCCTTTTTTGAGCGGTCTCGGTGGCTTGTACTTATCCTTTCGTTCAACAACAGGATTTGCTTTGTCGTACATATCATTAAGACTCTTTTTACTCAGACGTTCTGCGTCAGAAACCATATTTCCGAACTTGACTTTATCTTTTTGTTTTTTTATGGACTGAAGCTCATCAAGAAGTTCATTGGACTGTATCTTGGTGTTTTCAATAATGTTCATTGAAATACTTCTTGCCTTTTCAAGTTCCTTTGCTTTAAGATTTTCGAGTTCATCAAGTTCTTTCTGAAGTTTCAGTGCATTTTCCTTTGCCTGAAGTCTTAAACGCTCAACTTCACGATTTTGTCTTTCGAGTTCTTTTCGTGCTTCTTCAAGCTTTTCTATAACATTTTCAAGTTGCATATTTTCAGCACTTACAAGTCTTTTAGCCTCGTCAATTACATCTTCAGGCATACCAAGTTTTTTACATATAGCAAAAGCATTGGACTTACCCGGTGAACCGGATATGATCTTGTAAGTAGGTGTCATAGCAGATACATCAAATTCACATGAAGCATTTTGTGTATCTTCAGTTTCTATCGCATAAACTTTTAGTTCCTGATAATGTGTTGTAACCATAAGTTTTGCGCCGTTTATCTTGAGTCGTTCTATAACAGAAACAGCAAGTGCCGCACCTTCAACAGGATCGGTTCCCGAACCAAGTTCGTCAAGAAGTACAAGAGAACGGTCATTTGATTTTTCAATTATATTTATGACCTGATTTATATGTGATGAAAAAGTTGAAAGGTTCTGTTCGATACTCTGATTGTCGCCTATATCAACAAGTATATTTTCAAAAACAGATACTCTGCTTCCGTCTGCTGCAGGAATAAGAAGTCCGCACATAGTCATAAGCGTCAGAAGTCCTGTAGTTTTAAGTGATACCGTTTTACCACCTGTATTTGGACCGGTGATGATAAGAGCGCTGTATTCCTCACCTATTGAAATATCGATCGGCACTACCTTTGCAGGATCAATAAGAGGGTGTCTTGCTTTTTTAAGTTCAATTACTCCGTCATCACTTACTACAGGTACAGTTGCTTTCATTTTTACTGCAAGACCTGATTTTGCAAAGTAAAGATTAAGAATAGTACATACACGCCAGTTTTCAGCTATACTGTCTGCATAGAGAGCACATTCGGCAGTAAGACTTTTTATTATTCTTTCAACTTCTTCCTGCTCCTGACTTTCGAGTATCTTTATATCATTATTGCACTCAACGACAGACATAGGTTCAATAAAAAACGTCTGACCTGTAGCAGATGTGTCATGTACAAGACCGGGGACAGCACCTTTGTATTCAGACTTTACAGGCAATACGAAACGTCCGTCACGCATTGTAACAACTGCTTCCTGAAGGCATTTTTGCATGGAAGATGATTTTATCATTTTATCAAGTGTAGAGCGAAGTTTTGCGCCTGTCTGTGCTATTTTCTTTCTTATAGATGAAAGTTCGGCACTTGCACCGTCTGATAACTCATTTTCAGATAAAATAGATGTTTCAAGTCTTGTAAGAAGCATATCATTTGGTATGAGCATTGAAAAAAGATAATCAAGATCTGTTTCGACTTCTTCACAATGTCTGTACCAGTCATACAAGGCTTTTGTCTGTTTTAGCATTCCGAGTACCTCAAGAAGATCTTTAAGCGAAAGACGTCCGCCTGACTTTGCGCGTCTCAGATGGCCGTTTATATCTTTAAAGCTCATAAACGGAGGCGTTCCGAATCTTACTGAAAGTTCAAAGGCCTGCGATACTTTGTCTATCTCACGACGCACTTCTTCGCAGTCTGTCATAGGTGAGATCTCAAGTGCCATTTTTCTTGATGCTTCGTTTGAGGTTTCATTTGCAAGCATCTCAAGTATTTTATGTAATTCCAGTGTTTTAAAATAATTATCCATGTTTTCTCACTTTTCTATATAAAAAAATTTATTTTCAGATAATAGTTTTGTAAAAATCAAGTGTCTTAAATGTACGTCCTATATGCGAAGCAAGATATTTTTCAGATATCACTGACAAAAGTTTCATACTGTCTCCCGATAAATTAAATGCAAAAAGCCTGTCAAAATCAGAAAGCACTATGTGCCTTACCGCATGAAGAACAGACTCACCTATACAAATAATATCATTTCGTCCCTGACCGCCAAAACATTGTTCGCAGTAAATATTTCCGCTGTTTATAGCAAAATACATTTTTGGCGCTAAATAAACTCCACACCCTGAACAGCCGACTACATCGGGCATATGTCCGGTATCAGCGGCAAAGCGCAGTTCAAAAATACTTTTCAGAAGTTCATTGCTACGAGAGCCTTCTGACAGATAATGAAGAACATTAAGAAACAATCTCAGTACATCTTCGTTTTTTGTGTCGTCCGGAAACGAAGCGTATGAAATTATTTCCGAAAAATATGAAACAAGAGATAATTTCACGAGGTCTTCTCTTATAGGATAAAATATTTTTATCGGCTCGGCACTGTCAATATAATAACGACCACGCCGAAAACTCAATGAAAACTGCGAATAGGCATACAGCTGTGAGGCAGCGGCAAAAGTACAGGTAATACGTTTTACCCCTTTTGCCATAACCTCAATAAGACCGTTTTTATCTGTTAATATATCAAGAAACTTATCACTGTCTCCAGACTGACGCTCACGTATCACAATTCCCTTTAAAATGGTCATTGTCATCTTTACCACTTCCAAAATAACCTTTATATCTTAAATAATCTGATACTTTTCCGCTTTTTTCAAATTCATTCCATAAATCATTGTTCATAAAAAATACCCTCTTATTAAAAATATCTGTCTGATTAAATTATATCCTATATAATCAAAGATATTTATGGTATTTTTAACATAATTTAAAGGAAAAAAGTTATCAGTTATCCGAAAGTCCGAGTGTCCTGATTATTGCATCTCTGTTTCGCCAGTCCTCTTTTACTTTTACCCAGCACTGCAGATTTACTTTTATCTGGAAAAACTCCTCAAGTTCCTGTCGTGAAAGAGTTGCCGCACGCTTGAGCATACGTCCGCCCTTTCCGATTACGATGCCTTTATGAGACATCTTTTCACAATAAATAGTTGCATCAATATCAAGAAGATCCTTGTCCTCACGTTCTCTCATAGTTTCAACTGCAACAGCTATTCCATGAGGTACTTCGTCATCGAGCAGTTCAAGAAGCTTCTCTCTTATTATTTCACCGGCAATGATTTTTTCCGGCTGGTCTGTGATAGTATCTTCCGGAAAGAAATGAGGGCTTTCAACAGCAAGTGAAAGTGCTTTTTCACGAACTATATCAAGCCCGTCATTATTAAGTACACTTATAGGTATTATATCATCAAATTTAAACTCTGCACTAAGCTCTGCAATTGTTTTTGCAAGAACTGATTTGTCTTTAAGAAGATCTATTTTATTCAACAGCATGACAAGCGGTGTTCTTGATTTGCTTACAGAACGAAGCATTTCTTTTTCCTGCTCGCCTATCGGCTTTGTACAGTCTGCCATAAAGAAAACTGCATCTATATCAGACGAGGATTCTCTTACTGCTTTTAACATATACTCACTAAGCTTATTTTTAGCTTTGTGAAGTCCGGGAGTGTCTATGAAGATCAACTGTGTATCGCCCATATTTACCACACCGGTTATCTTGGTACGTGTTGTCTGACTCTTGCTACTTACAGATGCTATTTTTTCTCCGATAAGAGCATTAAGCAGTGATGATTTTCCTGCGTTTGTTTTTCCTGCTATTGTAATAAAAACTGTTTTTGTCATTTAATAATCCTCTCTTACTGTGCAGCTTTTGAAATAAATGTAGCATCTCTGGAAATTCCGAGTTTTTCAAGAACAGCTTCTTCTTTTTCACGCATTATTCTTGCTTCAAGTGTGCTTGTTTCATGGTCGTAACCAAGAAGATGAAGCATGGAATGTACTGTAAGGAAACCGATCTCTCTTTCCAGTGAATGGCCGAAGTTTTCAGCTTGTTTTACAGCAGTTTCAAGTGAAATAACTATATCACCAAGCATAACCACGCCCTGTTCACTCTCATCAAAATTTCCGTTTTCGCAAAGAGGAAATGAAAGAACATCTGTAGATTTGTCTTTGTTACGATATATTCTGTTAAGATTTCTTATTTCTTTATTGTTTATAAAAGATACGCTTACTTCTGTATCATGCTTGAACTTTTCAGTAATAAGAACAGCCTGACAACAACGTCTGATAAGTAATCTTATACCTACCGGAATCTTTACCTCCGACTGAGAATTTTTGATATAAACCTTTAGCTTTGCCATTTTTTATTTTTTCTTCCCTTCGTCAAAATATTTCTCATATGCTTTAATGATGTCCTGTACAAGTTTGTGTCTGACAACATCTTTGTCAGAAAATCTCTGAATAGAGATATCTTCAACATTTTTCAGGACTTTGGTTACTTCAACAAGACCTGATTTTTTACTTGATGGCAGGTCTATCTGTGTTACGTCGCCTGTTATAACCATCTTACTGTTATTTCCGAGACGAGTAAGGAACATCTTGATCTGTTCAGATGTAGTATTTTGTGCTTCATCGAGGATTATAAATGCATCATCGAGTGTTCTTCCTCTCATGTACGCAAGAGGTGCTACTTCGATAGTGCCTCTCTCCATGTGTTTCTGGAAGCTTTCAGCACCAAGCATATCAAACAATCCGTCATAAAGTGGTCTGAGATACGGGTCTACCTTTTCCTGAAGATCGCCCGGCAAAAATCCGAGACTTTCTCCGGCTTCAACAGCAGGACGTGTAAGGATTATCTTTGTTATCTCATGTGCCTTGAACGCTCTTACTGCCATAGCAACTGCAAGATAAGTCTTACCTGTACCGGCAGGTCCGATTCCTATGACGATAGTATTGTTTTTGATAGCGTCAACATATTTCTGCTGACCTACGGTTTTCGGGCGAACAACTTTTCCTGAAGTAGTAAGACATATACTGTCGGCTACAAGAGATTTTAACTCCTGCTCTGCTCCGTCTGCAACCATATTTGTAACATAACGGACTGCCTGTTCATTTATGTTTTCGCCTTTGCCGGCATATTCAAGCAATGCACGTATTGCCTGTTCAGCCTCATTGACTTTATCATCATTTCCTATGATCTTGATGTTGTTTCCACGGCTGATTATTACTACGCCATACTTCTTCTGAATTGTGTTAAGGTTTGAATCACAGTTTCCGAGTAACTCCTGAATCTGATCGCTGTTGTCAACGTTTATTATTTTTTCAGCCATAAATATCACTCTTTTCTTTTAATAAGTAGCCTTGAGCAAAACTCATAAGCCACGTAAAATCGTTGTTTTTTAAACAAAAAAATTTTTTTATCACTATAGAAACAACCAGCTATTTATGTTATAATATAAATAGACAGAATTCACAACAATAAG
>SVNW01000040.1 GCA_015066745.1 Ruminococcus sp.
TATATTATATCTTTTATTTCAGTTTTTTGCAATAATATTGACATAAAAAAAATTCTAAAGTATAATATTTTATATACCCTTTTTTATACTTTCACAAAAAAAGGATATCAAATTAAAAACAAATGGGGGGTTTTATGCAGAATATACATATTAACATCCTCAATGACACTTTGTTCGAATTATTCTACTATTTTTGCTGGTGGTCTATATTCGGCTGGTTCCTTGAGGTTGTTGTCCGTACTCTCGAAACCGGAGGTTTTGAAAACAGAGGTTTTTTAAACGGACCGTTTTGTCCTATATATGGATTTGGAGTTACTATAATCACTCACATACTAGAACCGATACAGGAAAATTTCCTGCTTCTTTATATAGCTTCTTCAGTCATATGTACCAGTTTTGAGCTCTTTGTAGGAGTTCTTATGGAAAAGATTTTTAATACTAAGTGGTGGGACTATTCTCACGAAAAATTCAATTACAAAGGATTTATATGCCTGCGTATCGCACTGCTTTGGGGCGTTGGCTCTGTACTGGTAATACGGATAGTACATCCGCTGATACTCAAAGCCATACAGTATATACCGTACACAGCCGGAAATATCATTGCCGGATTTATCTTACTTGTAATTTTAATCGACCTTGGCGCTACCCTTGCAGATATAAGAAACTTCAACCGTCATCTTAAACAGGTTGACGCAATAGGAAAACTGCTTCATGACAAGTCAATAGCCCTTGGTGAAAATATTTCCGAAGAAGTACTTTCACTTAATTCAAAATATGAACGTCTTTCAGAACAAATAAGAAATTCCCGTATTGTAAGAGCGTTTCCTACTATGAAACCGTCAAAATACTACAGTACATTTGAGAAAATAAAAAAAACAATATCATACAAGTCTGAAAAAGACATCATCGATGAAAAATATGAAAATCTTAATCTACCAATTCAAAAGGAAAAAGTAAACCATGAAAATAGAAACTTATAAAATAACTGTACCCTACTCTCAAAATGGTACAAAAACAGAATATGAAGCAACACTGACAACATATACACTTGAAATATTCAATGAAATAGGCAGAAAAAAAAGTCCGGCTGTTATCATATGTCCCGGAGGCGGTTATTATAAGGTAGCCGATAAAGAAGGAGAACCTGTTGCAGTACGTTTTGCTGCACATGGTATACAGGCTTTTGTACTAAATTACAGCGTACCTTACGTTCCGTTCCCTGTAGCATTGCTTGAACTTGCAAAGGCTACAGCTTATGTAAGAGAAAATGCTGACAAATGGGATATAGACCCTGATAACATTTCAGTATGCGGTTTTTCTGCCGGAGGACATCTGGCAGCTAGTCTTGGCGTACACTGGAACAGCGAACTTGTTAAAAATTCACTTGGGTTTAGCAATGAACATAAGCCGAACTCATTGATACTGTGCTATCCTGTAATAACTTCGGGAAAATACGCACATGAAGGCTCTATGCAAAATATTTCAAGTCCTGAAAATATTTTTGAAGATATGTTTTCTCTTGAAAATCATGTAAGTACTGATACTCCACGTACTTTCATATGGCACTGCGCCGATGATGATGTTGTTCCGGTTGAAAACACGCTTCTTTTCACTCTTTCTCTTAGCCGACACAAAATCAGTTTTGAATCTCATATATATCCGTTCGGAGGACATGGCATTTCACTATGTGATGAAACCACATCATATACAATTAATGAGCATAACGAAAAATGTTCAGAATGGTTTGCAAAAGCAACTGACTGGATCAAAAATCCTGATAAATAATTATAATAAACCTTATTTACTATACAAAAGATTATCACCTGATTCTTTCAAGTGGTAATCTTTTCTTTTTTATTATGTGAATGTTACAGCATTATTCTGCCAATACTCATTACATAAAAATTCTTTTTGATGAAAGGATAAGAGTATGGCATACAATAAAGTTATTATATCAGGTATAAACACATCAAAACTGACAGTATTAAAAGAAAGTGAAAAAATGGCTCTTCTTAAAGAGATAAAGGAAACAGGCAGCAAAGAAGCAAGAGATAAGCTGATAAACGGAAATCTGCGTCTTGTGCTTAGTGTAATACAGAAATTTGCCAACAGAGGTGAAGATATAGATGACCTTTTCCAGATAGGTGTTGTAGGACTGATAAAAGCCATTAACAACTTTGATCTTACTAAAGAAGTAAAATTCTCCACTTACTGTGTACCTATGATTTCCGGAGAACTGAGACGTTTTCTGCGTGACTACAGTGCAGTAAAGGTAAGCCGTTCTTTAAAAGACCTTGCCTACAAATCAATTCAGGCAAAAGAATTTCTTACTGTACAAAACCAACGTGAACCAACTGTAGAAGAAATCGCAAAATATATTGATGCACCAAGAAGCGAAGTAGTAATGGCACTTGAAAGCATAAGCGATCCTGTTTCTATCTATGAACCTGTTTATTCTGATTCAGGAGATACTCTCTATGTACTTGATCAGATAAGCGATAAAAACAGTGTGGAAAACTGGCTTGATGAGATCTATCTTCGGGAAGCAATAAAATCTCTTAACGAACGTGAAAAGAAAATCCTGTATATGAGATTTTTTCAGGGAAAAACACAGGTAGAAGTAGCAAATGAGATCGGTATATCACAGGCACAGGTTTCAAGACTTGAAAAAGGTGCTTTATCACAGATAAAAGGCGAATAAAAAGTTAAAAACTGTGCGTTTTAGTTTGCAAAACGCACAGCTTTTAATATATTTACTTACAAAGATTATTTCATCATGCTTGCTACTTCAGCAGCGAAGTCATCTTCCTTCTTTTCGATACCTTCACCACGTTCGTAACGTACAACTTCTACAACCTTGATAGAACCGCCGAGCTTCTTAGCTTCTGCGTCAACGTATTCCTGAACTGAAAGCTTATCATCCTTAACGAAAGCCTGTTCGAGGAGACAGTTTTCTTTGTAGAACTTTTCAACCTTACCGTCAACGATCTTGGACTTAACCTGATCAGGCTTGTTAGCCATCTTAGGATCTTCTGACATCTGAGCCATCATGATTTCTCTTTCCTTAGCAACTACTTCTGCTGGAACCTGTTCACGGCAGAGGTATGATGCGCTGAGAGCTGCTGACTGCATTGCTACGTCCTTACCAATTGCAGCAACCTGATCGTTTGAAAGATCTGTATCCATCTTAACCATAACGCCGATACTTCCGCCGTTGTGGATGTATGAAGCCATAGCACCTTCAAATCTGAGGAAACGTCTGATAACGATGTTTTCTCTGATCTTCATACCAGCGAGTTCTGTAAGAGCTTCGCCTACTGTGCCTGTACCACCGCTGATAGCTGTATTTGTAAGAGCTTCAACGTCAGCAGGATTCTTTTCAACGATTGTCTTTGCTACAGCGTCAACGAAGTTTCTTACGTCATCTGTGTTAGCAGCAAAGTCTGTTTCTGTATTTACTTCAAGAAGAACACCTACGTTACCTTCAACAACTGCTGTTACAACACCTTCAGCTGCTGCTCTGCTGCTCTTCTTAGCCTGTGTAGCAAGACCTTTTTCTCTGAGGAATTCAATAGCCTTATCCATATCGCCATCGTTTTCTTCAAGAGCCTTTTTACAATCCATCATGCCAACGCCTGTTGCTTTCATGAGATCTTTAATTTCTGAAACTGATGCTTTACCCATCGTTATTACCTCCTGTAATTATATCAACAATTAATATTAAGAAACCCGAATTTTAGGTAATCTTAATAGAAAGATACTATGCAATTCGGGTTTTTGTTTTATGAGATTATTCTGCTGCTTCTTCCTGTTCTTCAACAGCAGCTTCTTCAGCATTTTCCTGTTCGCCCTGTCTGCCTTCGATGATAGCATTAGCCATTGCGCCAGCGATAAGCTTAACAGCTCTGATAGCGTCATCGTTACCAGGGATAACATAGTCTACTTCGTCCGGATCACAGTTTGTATCTACGATAGCAACAATCGGAATATTGAGCTTCTTAGCTTCTGCAACTGCAATCTTTTCTTTTCTTGGGTCAACGATGAACAAAGCGCCTGGGAGCTTCTTCATTGTCTTGATACCGCCAAGGAATTTTTCAAGCTTTTCGATTTCGAGTGTAAGCTTGCTTACTTCCTTCTTAGGGAGAAGTGCGAATGTGCCGTCTTCTTCCATCTTTCTCAACTGTTCAAGACGCTTGATTCTGTTCTTGATTGTTTCGAAGTTTGTCATCATACCGCCGAGCCAACGAGCATTTACGTAGTGAGCGCCTGCACGGATAGCTTCTTCCTTAACAGAATCGCCAGCCTGCTTCTTTGTACCTACGAACAATACTGATTCGCCCTGAGCTGATATATCACGGATAAACATATAAGCTTCTTCGAGCTTCTTTACAGTCTTCTGAAGATCGATAATATAGATACCGTTTCTTTCTGTAAAGATATAAGGTGCCATTTTTGGGTTCCATCTTCTTGTCTGGTGACCGAAATGTACGCCAGCTTCAAGAAGCTGTTTCATTGATACTACTGACATTTGTAGTTCCTCCTATAAATTGGTTTTTTTATTATTCCCTCCGCTGGTCTTAGCTTGCAGATAACCTTCCCGAAACAAGAAAGGCACCAATCTGCAAAATCACCAACGTGCGAATTGCCTTAATATTATATCATATTCTGATTACTTTTTCAATAAACTAAAGAAAAATTTATAAAACAAATTTTTATAAACACAAGAATGTTTTTTTAGTTATTTTCTCTACATTTTAACTATTGTTTTTTTAACAGTTACGATAAAAAAATAGTGCCTGAAAATTTTTAATTTCAAACACTATTTTTTATATAAACTTATTCTTTTTCCAGTTTACCAAATGAAAGACTGATATATTCGCCTTCTGAAAGTTCTACCAAAACACTCTCTGAATCATAAAAATCACAGTAATTACTGTCTCTCACTACAGGTATTACAGCGTCAAGTGATGAATAGATAGTATACTCACAACCATATCCTTCTTCTGTAGATTTTATAAGATATCTTCCCGGTTCTATATCTTTTCCGACTTTATACATAGCACCATATGATGTTTCGCCTACTTTAACATCATTAACTTCCGGATCGTACATTGTTGCATGAGCAAAATGAACAAACTGTCCTTCACTTAATTTAACATACATATTTCCCTGATACCAGTTACCATAAAGTTCTGACTCATCTGAACAGTCACTCTGAGTATATACTCCAAAATAAAAATCTCCGTAACCGCCACCTGATGAAACAACTATATATTCGCCTTCAGGGATGTCAACGCCACATTCATATGTACCGCTCTGATATACACCATTTTCTTTCATATACTCATTTTTGTCAACGCCACGAACCGATTCTTCTGCATCATCTTCGTAAGCATATCCTTCACTGTAAGAAGCTCTTTCTTCATCATATGATGCGTTTTCTTCATAATATGCACTATTGGCTTCCTGTCTTGATGCTGCCATCTCCTGAGCCTCTCTGCTTTTAACCTGATATCCGATAAATGCAGGAACAAATATGGCTGCCAACACTCCAAGAATGCCGATTATTCCTATTACAGCTACAATAATCAAAATGATTACTACAGGACTTTTTGATGATTTTGCTTTGCTTGCCATAGACGCATATTCATTAAGCTCTTCATCGGTATATCTTGTTCCGCATCTTTCACATACAACACCTCCGGAATATGGTGTTCCACAATTTCTACAATACATAATTTTAAACCTCCTTAATATACAAAAGCAAATATTTCGAAGCAATATTTAAGAAAACAAATTTTTATACACTATTTTCTTGCTTTTTACTACATCTTCATCATTGCTTTTATGACTGTTTTTCGGAAATGACACCAGTATAGTATCGGTTCCTATCAATTTTATTTCGTTGCATTTTATGATTATATCAGGTTCTTTCGGATACAGACTGAATATACTTTTCCTTCCGTATATAGTAAGAGTACGTACAGCCGATGTGACTGTATCTATCTCCATGTCGTCTATAAATCCTAGTTTTTCTCCTGTATCAATATCTATAACTTCCTTCTTTTTTATTTCATTCAAACTGCATATCATAATACATCAGTCCATTCATAAAAAGAAAAAGTCTTTAGAAAAACATTACTGTTTTTCACTTGCTACAGAAAGCATAAGCTTTATTCTGTTTTCCTGATTTACTTTTGTTGCACCTGCGTCATAGTCTATAGTACATATATTTGCATCAGGATAATGTTCTCTTACGCTTCTTATAACGCCTTTTCCGACTATGTGATTTGGCATACAGCCAAATGGCTGACAACAGATAACATTATTTACACCACTGCTGACAAGTTCCATCATTTCAGCAGGTAACAGCCAGCCTTCACCCATTTTTACTCCGGTACTTATGACTTTCTGACCTAGTTTTTTCATTTCACCAAAAGGCATTGGCGCTTTAAAGCATTTGTAATCTTTAAGAACATCAAGCATTATTTTTTCAAGTGACTCTATGTATTTTACGGATACCTTACTGAAAATTACAGTTCCGGCTTTTTCACCATAGAGTTTCTTGTCTTCCATACCTATACTGAGGCTGTACATAGCAAATCCAAGTATACCGGGAATAAATACTTCACAATTATGCGCCCAGAGAAATTCCTGAAGATGATTGTTTCCAAATCTCGCATATTTTACATACAGCTCTCCTACTATTCCTACTCTGATTTTATTCTTTTTATGCACGGGAATCTGACTGAAATCACTCGCAATAGCACGGAAATTTTTCTTTATTGCGGAATTTGTAAGTCCCTTGTTTAATTTGAACTGACGAATTATTTCACCGTTCCACTTTGCAAGCAGACGATCGGTACAGTTTTCCTTTTTTTCATATGGTTTTGTCTGATTATAAAGAAGCATCAGAAAATCACCGTAAAGCCAAGACATAAGTCCCTTCACAAACATAGGAGCTGTTACTTTAAAACCACTGTATTTTTCTATTCCGCCGAAATTTATCGAAATAACCGGAACAAATCCAAGACCTGCCTGTTTTAATGCTCTTCTGAGAAGATGAACATAGTTTGAAGCACGACATCCGCCACCTGTCTGATAGAGCATAAGAGCAGTTTTGTGTATGTCATAATCACCCGAAAGAAGCGCATACATAAGCTGACCTATAACAACTATTCCGGGATAGCATGTATCGTTGTGTACATATTTAAGCCCTGTTTCTATTATATCATGACCCTCATAGTTGAGTAAGTCTATATTGTATCCATACATTGCGAAAACTTCACGCATAAGTTCAAAATGGATAGGAAGTGCATTTGGAATAAGTATTTTATATTCCTTACGCATTTCTTCTGTAAAATCTATAAAATCCGGTTTCATTTTTTATTTTCTCCTCTTAATTAAACTTAATCAAAAAAATTTATCACAACCAAGACGTTTCTTAGCATTTGTTATTCTTTCAGATGTCGGTGTGCCTATACCTTCGAGTCTGTATTTCATACCAAGATTTTCCCACTTAAATACTCCAAGAGTATGATACGGAAGAACTTCAACTTTTTTTACGTTTGAAAGCTTTGATATAAATTCTCCGAGCTTATCAAGATCCTCATCAAAATCTGTATTTTCAGGAACAAGAACGTGTCTTATCCATACAGGCTTTTGAATTTTACTAAGATACTCTGCAAGAAGAAGTATATTTTCATTTGTCTTTCCGGTAAGTTCTCTGTGTTTTATATCATCAATTTCCTTTATATCCAGAAGAACAAGGTCTGTATACTTCATAAGCTCATCAAACTTTGAAATAAAAGGTTCTTTCATTGTAAAAGGTTCACCTGATGTATCTATTGCGGTATTGATACCTTCAAGTTTTGCTTTTTTAAAAAGTTCTGTCACAAAATCTATCTGAATAAGCGGTTCTCCGCCACTTACAGTTATACCGCCTTCTTCACCCCAGTAACTTTTGTATCTGCTGACTTTTTTCATTACCTCATCAGCATCAGATTCCTGTCCGCCCTTTTCACTCCACGAATCAGGATTATGACAATATTTGCATCTCATATTGCAACCTTTTAAAAAAACAACAAATCTTACTCCGGGACCGTCTGCCGCTCCAAAACTTTCAAATGAATGGATTATTCCCTTTGTACCCAAATACATTCATCCTTTCTTTTTTGAATAACACTGTAAGCTTATCGCTTCCTTGTATTTTTACGCTATTTTTTAATTATATCATAATAATTATCATTTGTCACCTTTTTTTGAAAAGCAAAAAGCAAACCGGAAAATGTACTACTTCCGATTTGCTTTTAATCATTATTTTTCTATATATTCACTAAGTATTTTTTCTGCCTGTATAACAGGATAACTGTAATGAGTCCAGTGTTTTTCACGATATGAAAAAAAATATGCTTTATTTACGAGAAGTTCATGTGCCTTGTCACTGAGACGGTCTCCGCTTTTTGCAAAGTCATCTATATATGGTAAGGCTTCATGTGATAAATTTGATAAAGATTCTATATCAAGTTCTTCTGTTATTCCGCTCTCATAAAGATGTATATTCCATTTTGCTATATGCGCATCAGGTCTGCCAAAGGAAATTATACATACAGATACGGTTATCAATATCATCATAGCTTTTATAAGCTTTAACTTTTCACAAAGCTGTTTTAAAATAATAAGAGCAAAGCATCCTGCAAGAAGCATCATAAACCATGTTGTATAAACTCTGCGATGAGTAAAACCGTACTCGCTTATGTACATTATCATTTTGCTCATTGCTGTAGCAATAAGTATCTCTGTGAATACCGATAAAACTATTATACACACCTTTAATTTTTTAGGTATTGTGTCTTCAGGTTTTCTGACAAGAAAATTTGTAAATATTATTATCAGAAAATTTACTACAGCTATTTCACAAAGTTCAAAAAAGCCTTGTCTTGCATAATCAGAATAACTGAACTGTTCAGGAAGAGTATTAAAAAATCCCGAAATAAAATAATTTAACTGCGACACAAAAAATATTGCATATAAAACGCATACAGGTATAACCATTGCACACATAACCAGCGGATCAAAAAATTCCATACGGTCAATTTTGTATTTTTGCTCATCTCTGTCTGGAGTATCTTCTTTTTTATTTGTATACATCAGACTGAAAATCAGACTTCCTGTTGCAACTGAAAATAAAAATTTTATTATTGACTCATATATATCAAAATCGAAATATATTCCCGAAAACAGATTTTCAAATATTCTTTTCATATTATCGTCACTGTTCATAAGTAACGGCAATACGATCATAACACTTGGAACTGCAAGCAATAATCCCAGAAAAACATATCTTATGTTCTGTAACTTCCTGATTTCAAAAGGTACAGACTTCATTATTTTTATTGCTTTGCCAAAACTCTTAAACGGAGCTTTAAATACAGTAAATAATATATCTACAAAGCAGTAATCACTAAGTGACACATTTCCTTGAGAAGTATTGTAAATAAAATACGTAATAAGTATATACACAAACATGACATTTATGCTGTAAGCCATCTTAGAAGATATGAAATTTATATTTAAGGTAAGTATAGTAATAAGAGAAAGCTGAATGACTGAAAATCTGTTTCTGAGTTTTATTTCATTTTTTCGAAACAAAAGATATGTAAGCATTATTAACACAAACCATATCGATACTCCTAAAGAGCCTCTGAAAGAGTAGTAAAATACAAACTCTATAAAAAATATTCCTATGCCAAGACAAGCTAATGCTGTTATCTTGTCTTTTAAGGTATATTCCTCTTTTTCTTCGGGCAAATATCCGTCAAGTACACTGTTTGTCATCTCCATTTCATATCACCTCATTCCTCTGTATATTCAAGAATATCACCAGGCTGACATTCAAGTACTTCACATATTTTTTCAAGAGTAGAAAATCTTATAGCCTTGGCTTTTCCGGTTTTTAATATAGAAAGATTTGCAGCGGTTATATCTATTTTTTCCGCTAGTTCATTTGATGAAATTTTTCTTTTTGCCATCATTACATCTAAGTTCACAATAATAGGCATATATATCCAACTCCTTTTGTTCTTTTATATAGTATAATCATTTTCTTCTCTTATACTTACTGCCTCAGCAAATACATTTTTCAGTATACGAAGTATCAGCCCCATAAAACCTGCAACAAATGCTATAAGCAACGAAGCCTGAATTGCTATACCAAATATAAGATAGATGAAAGCAATAAGAAAACAACACCATGAAATACCTCTTAAAAGATTTGTGTTTTTATTTACAAATACGATTTCTTTTGATATATTGTGCAGGAGCTTAAAAAGCATCACAAGCAGAACAACCACCAGAACAAGTGTAATATAAATAACAACACTCAGAAAGACCCATACAGGTTTTTCATCTGATATCGTATCAAAAAACTTTGCACATGACGGAACAAACGGAATAATAATCGCCGTCATTATAAATCCAAGAATAATTAACCCCTTTGACAACAATACCGAACTTTGTTTACTCCACATAATAAAACTTCCTTTCCTGTAATATGAATTGTTTTTTCCTATGGCTTTATTATATCAGAGTCATTATTAATTGTCAATACTTTTTTATCGAAAAACGATAATTTTTTATTTTTTTAAAATAATCAGAGCAAAAAAATAAAAGAGACCTCAAAAATGAAAATCTCTTTTGTTTTTAATATTTAAACTATCTTTGATAAAAACTCTCTAAGTCTCTGATGCTTTGGATTTGAAAATACTTCATGCGGTGTATCGTCTTCAGCAATTACGCCGTTATCAAAAAACATTACTCTCGATGCAACTTCTCTTGCAAATCCCATTTCATGCGTAACGCATATCATAGTTATTCCGCTTCCGGCAAGTTGTTTCATAACATCGAGAACTTCACCGACCATTTCAGGGTCAAGCGCTGATGTAGGTTCATCAAAAAGTATTACTTCCGGTTCCATTGCAAGTGCTCTGCATATTGCAACACGTTGTTTCTGTCCGCCTGACAGCTGTCCCGGATATGCAGACGCCTTATCTTCAAGACCTACACGTTTTAAAAGGTCCATTGCTTTTTGATTTATCTCTTCTGATGATTTCTTTTTTAATTTTTTAGGTGCTATAGTAAGATTTTCAAGTATAGTCATATGTGGGAAAAGATTAAAATGCTGAAATACCATCATCATTTTTTTACGTTGCTCATTTATATTTACAGATGGTGATGTAAGTTCAACGCCATCAAGAAAAATTTCTCCTTCTGTAGGAGTTTCAAGAAGGTTGAGACAACGAAGAAATGTTGATTTTCCGCAACCTGACGGGCCGAGAATAACTACCACTTCGCCCCTTTTTATCTCTGTAGTTATATTATTTAATACTGTAAGGTCTCCGAAAGTTTTTTTCAGACCATTTACTCTGATGATAACATCTTTATTTTCTATCATTTTTCAGCCTCTTTTCAAGTTTTGATACAAGCCATGTGAGAACGACAACAAGAATAAGATATACCAGCGCAACCGCTATAAGTGGCATAAATGCTTCGTATGTACGGCTACGGATATAGTCGCCTCCTCTTGTAAGATCCATTATTCCTATATAACCTGATATTGAAGTTTCCTTTATAAGTACGATAAATTCGTTACAAAGTGAAGGAAGAACTGTTCTGAATGCCTGCGGAAGTATAAAATACCACATAGTCTGTCGGTAACTGAAACCAAGACTTCTTCCTGCCTCGAACTGTCCCTCGTCAACAGACATTATACCGCCTCTTACGATTTCTGCTATATATGCCGAAGAATTAAGACCAAATGCTATAACTGCAACAAGAACCTTATTTATATCTGTAGATGCAAATATAACATAGTAGATAATAAGCAACTGAACCATTGTCGGTGTTCCTCTTATTACAGTAAGATAAAGCTTTAATATGGCATTTAATATTTTAAACTTCCCTGTTTTATCACTTGTACTCCTCATTATTGCAATTAAAAATCCAAATACAACACCTATAACTACAGCACAAAAACTTATCTGAAGAGTTACAAGCAAACCGTTGGTTATATTTTTCCATCTGTCATCAACAATAAAATTATTATGAAATTTTTCCTTGAAACTAAGAGTTGAAGCACCGATACTGTTTTTTACGATTACAACCTGAGTTGCTGTAGTGTACGACTGAGTAAAATCAATACTTTTTAATCTGTCTTCAGTAACTGTCATACCTGATAATCCTATATCGGATTTGCCTGACTGAACTGCACTTATAATACTGTCAAACTCAATATCTTCTATCTTCAGTTCCATACCCAGCATATCACATATAGCCTTGGCTATATCGATATCTATACCTACGATTTCTCCGCCTTCCATGTATTCATACGGTTCAAAAGTAGCATTTGTCGCTACTTTTAAAGTTCCGTTACTTCTGTCAACATTTTCGGGAGATTTATACTGAAACTTACCTTTTGTCGAATCTCCGATATAGTTACTTATTATATTGTCAAGTGTGCCGTTCTTTTTCAACTCAACTATACATTCGTTTATCTTATCTCTAAGCTCGGTATTTTCTTTTGAAATACATATCGCATATTCCTCAACGGCAAAATCCTCATCAAGTATTGAAAGTTCGGGATTGTTTCCGACAAATGTATCAGCAGGCGCTTTATCAATAACTATACAATCTATTTTACCCAGTTTTAAAGCCTGTACTGCATCGGCCGCCTTGGTAAAACGCTCCACAACAGAACCTTTTTCCTCATAATCGGAAACAAAAATATCACCTGTTGTTCCAAGCTGAACACCTATTACCGCTCCTTCCAGGTCATCAATAGACTGCACCTTTGACTCGGTGATCTCCGGACTTTCAGAACTGCATGACATTACAGAAAATGACATCATAGCCATAACTATAAACAACAGAACAGCTCTGAAATATTTTGTTTTCAAGTTAAAATTTTTCATCTGAAAATTCCTTTCGATGTTTATTTTTTTAGCACTTTTTTGATTATATCATATAGTTTAAGATAAATCAACTTGGTTTTTATTTCATTTTCAAGCATAAGAGAAAATCATGTAAAAAATATTGTAAACAATTACTTTTGACCTGTTTTATAAATTATTGTATAATAAATATCATAACTACGATTTTCTGTAAAAATTTAAATTGAGGTGATTTTAATGGATATATATAAAATACTTAATGACAAAAAATACATCGAATGTATCCATGAACTAATAAACGACAAAATACTCTCACTTGACAATTTTACACATCACAAAAATACTACACGACTACGACACTGTCTGAAAGTTTCTTATCTTAATTACAGAATATGCAGATTTTTAAGACTGGACGCACGTTCCGCGGCAAGAGCAGGGCTTCTGCATGATTTGTTTTTTTATGAAACAAAGTCTTACAACAAAAAATTATACGGAAAAAACCATTTCAGACAGCATCCGAAAACTGCACTTGAAAACGCTGTTTCCATGTTTGAAATAAATAATATCGAAAAAGATATAATACTTACGCATATGTGGCCTGCAACACTGACTCTTCCACGCTCTTTTGAAGGATTTATAACTATGCTTGTGGATAAATACTGCGCTGTTACTGATATTTTGGGTTCATCTCAAAAAAAATCACGCCTGTAAAAACAGACGTGGATTTTTGTATATTCTCTTTATCAGCACAATATAAGATCTGTTATCACACAAGTAGTATGTACAGGCATAACTGCATTTCTTATAAGTGTTTCGTAAATTTCTATTGCTTTTTCACTCACGGTTGTTATATCATGCACTTCTTCGGAATAATCACGTGACTTTACAGATATACCATAGGTAGTTATTTTTCTGTCTCCGAATTTATTTTCCTCTGAGAACAGTCTGTAAGATACATTTCCCATTTTTTCGTGCATTATTGTTTTCATATAAATATCCTCCTAAAATAAGCTATAAAATTATTTAACTTCTTTTATGTCACTTATTTTATCAGATATTTATTTTTTCAACAATGCCATTCGTTACAAAAGTTCATTAATTTATTTTTTATAACAATCAAATGCCTTATCAAGAACGTCCTGATCTTTGTTTTTGGTCATTGCACTTACAACCGGAACGATTATAAGGTCGAATAACATAGTAATCGCACCTGCATTTATAGGGGAAGCCATATTAAGTTTAAGTGAAGCAGCAGCCTTTGTTGCTTCAGGGAAAAATCCGAGACTGAAAATAATCATATGTACAACTGTTATTCCGACACCTGAAATAAAGCTTGCCATAACAGCCTGTTTTGTAACTTTCTTGCTGAAAAGGCCATACATAAAAGGAGCAAGGAATGAACCTGCAAGAGCGCCCCATGAAATAGACATGAGTGTTGAAATGTATGCGTTTTTATTAAGTGCCAGTACAACTGAAATGATAAGGAATACCGCTATAAAAATTCTCATAACAAGTACTTCTTTCTTTTCGCTCATCTTTCCTTTTGTAAGAGGTCTTACGATATCTATTGTTACTGTTGAACTTGATGTAAGTACAAGTGATGAAAGTGTTGACATTGATGCTGAAAGAACCAGAACAACAACAAGACCGATCATAATATCAGGCAAACATGTATCAAGAAGATTTGGAATAATAGCATCAAAATCAAGTTTTCCGTTTGCAAGCTTTTCTATAAATACTCTGCCTGAACCGTCACTGCTGTCTGCTGTACAATATATTCTTCCGAGACCGCCAAGGAAATATGAACCGCCTGCAACAACTACAGCAAAGAGTGTTGAAATAATTGTACCTTTTTTGATTGCGTCTTCACTCTTTATCGCATAAAATTTATGTACCATCTGAGGAAGTCCCCATGTACCAAGAGATGTAAGAATAACAACACCTGCAAGATTTATCGGGTCAGGTCCGAAAATGCTGTTTAATGAATTTGCAGGAACGCCTGTTGCTTCTATTTCTCCAAGCTGTTTGAGAGCTGAAGAAAAACCACCTTTTTCATTAAGTGCAAAAATAACTACAGCTGCTATACCGCCAAGCATTATTATACCTTGTACAAAGTCGTTTATTGCAGTTGCTGCATAACCGCCGATAATTACATATACAGCTGTAAGAACTGCCATAGCTATAATACAGACTGCATAGTCTATATTAAATGCCATAGCAAAAAGTCTTGATAAACCGTTGTATACAGATGCTGTATACGGAATAAGGAATATAAAAATAATTACTGCTGATATTGTTTTTAGTTTCTTTGAATTGTAACGTTTTTCAAAAAACTCCGGCATGGTCGAAGCATTAAGATGTGTTGTCATAGTTCTTGTCCTTTTACCCAGAACCATCCACGCCAATGCACTACCTAAAACCGCATTTCCTATACCTATCCATGTGGCAGAAAAACCATAATTCCAACCAAACTGTCCTGCATAGCCTACAAATACAACCGCAGAAAAATAAGATGTACCAAATGCAAATGCTGTAAGCCATGAACCTACATTTCTTCCGCCGAGAACAAAGCCATCAACCGATGAGCCATTTTTGTATGTTGATACGCCTATGCCCAGCATCATAAGAATATACAACACAAGTATTAGCTTTATAACCATAACCGGCCTCCATTGTATTAATTTAAATTGTTGTCGCTTTAAACTATTAAAGTAGCGACCTATATAAGTATATCAAAGAGCATCATACTTTGTCAAGTGCAAATCATATCAAAATATTATTTTTTTGTAACGAAATGCTTTGACAAATATTTTTTTATTAATTCAGAGAGGAAATCTTTATTCTGAAAAAAACAATAGCAACACTGTTGCGTACAATGTTGCTATTATTTTTCTTATTCGATCACTTACCTGCCGTATCGCTTTTTACTGCTGAAAGAACGACTACGCTTCGTGGTTTCATGACAATGGTATTTCCGTATCTTTCTGTTGATTTATTGTAATCCGTACCTTTACTATGGGATTCGTAAGTGTTCATTTCTACGTTCCACATAAGATAATGAGGTAATTCAGGAAGTTGCATATTCTGATTTTCCCAGAATGTATTTATTGCAATGAAAACTATATCATCATTTTTATCATCAGCTGTTCTTCCTGCAAACATTACTCCTGTAAGTCTTGTATCATATCTGAACTCAGTATTCCAAGGTGTTCCGTTATGAATACTTATATCCGGAAAGCCACAGGTGCATATATCTGTTTTTCTTCTGATAACATCATGCTTTTTTCTGAATGCAATCATGAACTTGCAGAACTCAAACATTTCTTTGTACTTTTTGAGTCTGTTCCAGTCAAGCCACGATGTTATATTGTCCTGACAGTATGCATTGTTATTTCCGAACTGAGTATTGCAGAATTCGTCACCTGCCGGGAACATTGCAGCGCCTCTGCTGCACATAAGAACTGCAAATGCATTTTTTCTCAGACGATTTCTAAGTTTTAATACTTCCGGATCATCTGTTTCGCCTTCATGTCCGCAGTTCCAGCTGTTATTTCCATTGTCACCGTCAGTGTTGTTCCAGCCGTTCTTTTCATTGTGCTTGTAGTTGTATGCATAAAGGTCATAAAGAGTAAATCCGTCATGACAGTTTATAAAGTTTACTGATGCATTTTCGCCTCTCTTTTCAGGATTGTAGAGGTCGTGCGATCCTGTGATTCGGTTTACCGCACTTTGTGCCATTCCGCCGTCTCCTTTAAGGAAACAACGAAGGTCGTCACGATATTTTCCGTTCCACTCTGCCCATCTTCTCCATGACGGAAAACTTCCTACCTGATAAAGACCGCCTGCATCCCATGCTTCTGCTATGAGTTTTACTTTTCCTAAAATAGGGTCAAAAGCAAGACTTTCAAGTATAGGAGGATTACTCATAGGTGAGCCGTCTTCATTTCTTCCCATAATAGTTGCAAGGTCAAATCTGAATCCGCCTACACGATAATCTATTACCCAGTGTCTGAGACAGTCGAGTATAAACTGATGAACTATCGGATGATTACAGTTAAGTGAATTTCCGCATCCACTGAAATTATAATATCTGCCATCGGGAGTAAGAAGATAATAAATATTGTTGTCTATACCCTTGAACGAGAAAAACGGTCCTTTTTCATCACCTTCGGCAGTATGATTGAATACAACGTCAAGAATTACTTCTATACCGTTTTCGTTAAGAGCTTTTATAAGTGTTTTAAGCTCATTGCCTTCATTGTTGTGTTCCTGAATAGATGAATATGACGTGTTTGGTGCAAAGAAACAAACTGTATTGTAACCCCAGTAATTATAAAGCGTTGTTCCGTCAACAACACGTATATCTTCCATTTCGTCAAACTCAAAAATAGGCATCAGTTCTACTGCATTTACACCAAGTTCTTTAAGATATGGTATCATATCCATTACGCCTGCAAATGTGCCTTTGCGCTTATTTTTTACCATTGATGATTCATCTTTGGTAAATCCTCTTACGTGAAGTTCATAAATGATCAGATCCTGAAAAGGAACTTTATTTCTCTGATACTTTCCCCATACAAAAGTATCATCAACAACACGTGCCCTGTACATATTCTTCTTCTGAACATCTTTGCTTCCCCATTTACTCTGATCGGCAACGGCTCTTGCATAAGGATCGAGAAGATAAGCGTCTTTGTTAAAAATAAGTCCACTCTTTTTATCATACGGTCCGTCCATTCGATATGCATACTCGATGTCACTTATATCAAGGTCAAAAACTATCATTGAAAAAGTGTTTCCTATTCGATATGATTCAGGAAATTTTATTACTGCAAACGGCTCAGGCTTCTTTCTGTGAAAAAGCACAAGCTCACACGAAGTAGCATTGTAGGAGTGAATAGTAAAATTTACTCCGTTCTGAATCGCTGTTGCTCCGTTTATAAGATAAAAACCGGGTCTTACCTTAAACCCTGATATTTCATCAATAGGAACTAATGGCTCTTTGATTTTTGCAATAAGATTTTTCATAAACTAAACCCCTCTATATCATTTATTTTTTATTGTTTACTGATTCAAAAATATTAACTATTTCCTGAGACAGTACTTCATTTATCTTTTGCGGTTCAAACATAGGTCTGGCAACATAAAATCCCTGAATCAAATCAACACCGCATTCTATAACGGTTTTCATTTCATTATATGTTTCAACACCCTCTGCAAGTACCAGTACATTTTTTTCTTTTGCAAGCAAAACAAGATTTGCTATTATATTCTTACGGCTTACATCGCTGTCACATCCGCACACGATTGCCCTGTCAATTTTAACAATATCAGGTTCGTATGTGATAAGTGCATATTCGCTGTTGTAACCGCTTCCGAAATCATCGACCGCTGTCATTGCATGCCATTTTTTTATAAGTTCCTGTTTTCCTGTAGTGTATTCTTCATTTGAACGCTCGCTTTCAAGAAATTCAAGAACAACATTGGAAAGATATGTGCTGTTTTCACTTTCTATCTCTTTTACATCAGCATCTTTTATCTGACAGTTAAGCAATGAATTTATAAATATTTTTTCTTTTCCTGTTATGATATCTTTCTTCATAAGCTCACCGAACTGTCTTAATGCAAGTATCCATGTGAGTCTTTCAATATCATAAAGTTTTGCACCTGTTCTGGCAATGCGTATAAATTCAAGAGGTGACTTGAACATTTCTGACTGAGGTCGCATAAGTGCCTCATAACCATACACCTGTCCTGTCTGTACACTTACTATTGACTGGAAAGCATATCGTATCTTCTTTTCGTCAATTATTTTGTTCATTTCTTCAACACCTGTAACAAGTATCGAATCCTTACTATAAGTGTTGATATTAAACTCTGCAACTCTTCCCTTAGTAGAATGCTTTATCTCATACATAGCAAAATCAGCGTATTTTATCAGCACTTCATAAAGTTTGGAATCATCAGGAAACCATGAAATACCGCCACTTGCTCTGACACGATATTTTGTCCCGTCAGACAGGACACAACTGCTTGAATTTAATTTTTTCTCTACGTCATTTATTATTTCACGTATCGTGTTTTTGTCTTCAAATCCGTAAAGGAATATTATAAACTCATCTCCTGACAAACGTGCAATAACGCCATTATGGTCTCTGAATAATTTAAACACATTTGCCGCTGTTTTTATATAATCATCACCAAAATCATGACCGTAAGTGTCATTTACATATTTAAGATTATCAAGATCCCACATAAGAAATGCCGCAACACCAAGCTTATCCGGTTCTGAAAACAGCTCTTCTATCTTGTCATAAAAAGCTCTTCTGTTAAAGAGTCCTGTCGTAACATCATAATCACGTTCATACTCAATTTTCTTCTTTTCTATCACAAGATTTGTTGTATCCTGAACAAGACCTACAACATTATTATTATCTCTCGTAAGGCTGAATTTTAACCATCTTGTACTTTTGGTGTACTCATCATGAAAAACTATTTCAATATTATCCGACACACTTTTTGTAACAGCGGGATCAAAAACAGGGCTTGACAGCAACTTCTGCTCTGTATCATATTTGTTTAAATATTTCATAAATATATCAAAAGGTATCAATATATCACTATCATATTCATTTCTGAAATGAAATATTTTTGTAAGACTTTCGCCGACAAATACGTCTTGATCAGACATATCATACATAAATACGCCTATTCCGACATCAGCCATGTTGATTATTTTTGAAACTCTGGAAGAATTATTGCGTACATTTACCTGCAATCCTACTATCGATTCTGCAAGCTTGTCAAATTCCTTTATATTTGATGATTCAAACATAAGCTTATCTTCATCAGCATCATATTTTCCAAGAGTACTTATCATCTTTTTTACAGGCATTGACAGACGTTTATTTAAAATCAATGCAATAACTATACATACAAACATCGAAATAACAGATGAAAGAAAAAGCATAAGCAAAAGTCTGTCATGCACTACCATAACATCATTTTTCTTCACTGCAGATATAACTGCCCATTTATGATCAGAAAACAAGGAAGTCGGAGCATAAATATTCATTTCCTGTAAACTGTATATTATATCTTTATTTCCATCAAATTTGTATATATTCTCATACAAAGAATCGTCTTTTGAAAAACCGAACGCATCATTTCCGAGCGAATCATAAAAAAGTCCTGAATGAGAAACTACTGAATATTCCGTACTGTTTTTATCAAATTTTGAAGCAAGTATATAGCAACTTTTTTCATATTCAAAATCACCGCTCTGCATCTGTGTTAAAATACTTTTTTCGAGAAGCCCTACACCTATAACTCCATATACAACACCATCATCTGAAATAAGCGGGATCGTGTATTTCATACTTGGCAGTGCTGACGGCGATATTGATGAAAAATCACTCCAGTTTCCAAAATAAAGATGTGAAAGATGAGGATTTTCACGAGCTATGCTTAATGTGTTATGATAAAAATCAAAATCTCCGTTTTCATTTTTACCTACACCTATACGTGATTCCCATTCAAAGTCAAGTGATATATCAAGCTCCATTGCCACAGTTGAACTTCCTGCCTCAAGCAGAAGATCATCATTATCATTTATGCCATCAACCGATATATTAGCATCACGCACATAAAAGCCTCCTGCTTCCTGTGTGCCTTCACCACCGTAAAGACTGCCTGTATCAAGAATGATAAACGCATCATTCACCTGATTTATACGTAAGAGGTAAACTATTCTTTCGGCAGTTTCATTTAAGATCTCTGAAACCAGTTGTTTATCACTCTGTATATCATCTATGTTTTTTTCTTTTTTCTCAAGGATCTCTGCTACTATTTTATTTATCTCACGACCTGTTTCATGAACTCTTGTTGTTTTATCATTTAACAAATTTTCAATAAGGCTTTTTTTGTTGATAGTTTTTTCGTTAAGAATATCATAAGAATATCTCTTTATTGATAAAAATTCTCCTCCAAAAAGCAAAACCAGAAAAAATATTATTATCTGAAACAAGGTAAGTATCAACATAGGAATAAATAATATCGATGAAAAAGGTTTGCCTTTCCTTGATTTTCGGCTGTTTTCACCGGAAATGTTTTTTCCCTTCATAAAAAAATCTGCTCCCAAATATAATTATTTTTCATATACAATTTTATCAAGTTCTTCTTTAAACAGGTCAAACCATTCATCAAAAGCGGTATTATCAGTATATTTTTTTATTACCTCATTTCTTTCCGCTCCCGAATCTATTTCATTTTTCGCTTTTTCATAAGCCTGTTCTGCTGTTTTCTGAATATAGTCTTCAAGACAATTTCTGAGTTCTGTAGATTTTTCAAAAGGAACCGAAGAATATAAAACTGCCGAATTTATCCCTTCTATAGCAGTATTAACAGAACGCATAAGTGTACTTTCCTTATCTTCTGAACATGCACCAATAATTTTTTCAAAATTATTAGCTGATTTTTTTACAGGCATATAACCCGAATCAAGCGAAAACTTGATATTTCTTTCTTCCTCTGTAAACCACTTCAGGAATACTGCACTTGCATACTGTGTTCTTTCGTCTGACTTCAGCACAGACATTCCTGCACCTTGCTGTACAAGATAAGAACTCGTTCCTTCAAAATCAGGAACAGGTAAAACAATATTTTCAACTGAATAAGTATAATCATCATTTATAGTTACTTTATCCGGAAAATACACTGCACCTGTTGTCGAACATACCATCGAAACTATTTCTCCGGTTTTTATATCATCACTTCTATAGCGTCCTTTTGCAGTAAAATATCCGCTGACATACGGAACATAATAACAGTCCCACAGTCTTCTTACTGTCCCTTTATCTATATTGAGAATTGCTTTTCCAGAGTCAGTTTTTATAAATTCATTTCCCAGCTGTGCCGCACCGACTATCATGTAATTGGCAACAGAATCTCTTCCGAAAAATGCTTTTCCGTCATTTTCTATATCAGGTGTCAGTTCATCTGTATATATATAATACATCTGTGCAACTTCGCAAAGACCTTCCCATGTCTTCAGACTGTCAACAGACTGTTTGTATTCTTTTGAAAACTTTTCCCATTCAGTTGCATTGAGCATCATTATTTCCGTACTTTTAGCAGTAGGGAATATTTTCAGCGAACCGTCATTTCCAAACATACCTTCTTCGATATATCCGTCAACATATTTGCTTAGTTCTTCATCAGTAAAATACTGACTTAAATCCGTCAAAGCACCTTTCTGATCAAGAATATACGCTGTTTCGGCATATGTAGCAAATATATCGGGGGGATTATCCGCTCCCGGTTCGTCATTAACAGCTGAAATCACGCTTTCTGCAAGAGATGAAACACTGTCTTTTGAAACAGCTTTTACTTCTATACCTTCCCTAGCACCGACAGTTTCGTTAAATTCTTTGACATAACGATCAAAAGTTGTAAGCTGTACCCCGTTATAATAATGCCATAACGTAACTGTAACAGGTTTATCTGAATTATCATCAGTTGATTTTTTTCCGTTACAACTGCTTAATACAAGAATAACTGAAAGACACGCTGATAAAATTTTTTTATAATTTTTCATTTCTTCACCCCGCAATATCTGTATCCCTTTTATTTCATAAGTTCTATTATAAAATTATACCATAAAAAAGGTAAAAAAGCAATAAAAAATCAAACACAATTACAATGAATATTAAAAAAGTTAATCTTTTTTATTTCTTATTAAGAAATAATTTACACACATAAAACAACTGACAGCATTATCATAACACTGTCAGTTGTTTTATCACTTATCAATTATTAAGTTTATCTATTAGTTCTTCTGCAATCGTTGCATTTACTCGGGCAACCCTTGAAATTTCATCAATATCAGCATTTTTTAAAGCTTCGATCGTTTTAAAATGAGTCATAAGTTTCAAAGCCTTTTTTTCTCCTATGCCTTTTACCTGAGTAATACGACTGTCAAAAGTTATCTTTGAATGAAGTTTCTTCTGATATGTTATAGCACATCTGTGCATCTCGTCCTGAATATTTGTTATAAGTGCAAATGCCTGTCTGATACTTGATACAGAGATTTCTTCTCCTCCTGTGGAAATAGCTCTCGTTCTGTGTTTGCTGTCCTTGACTATACCAAATACAGGAACATCTATTCCCATCTCACGAAGATACGGCTCAACAGCATTTACCTGTCCTTTTCCGCCATCAAGAAATATCAGATCAGGTTTTCTTTTGAAACCTTCATCAGTTTCATTTTCATCAAGGTATCTTCTGAAACGTCTCTCCAGAACTTCATGCATACAAGCATAATCATTCTGAATGAGAACATTTTTTATAGAAAATCTCTTGTACATTTTTTTCATTGGTCTGCCGTTTTCAAAAACCACCATACTCGCACACATAGCTGACGAACCGAGATTTGAGATGTCATATGCTTCAATATACTCAGGAGGATTTTTCAGCCCGAGAATTTTTGACAATTCTTCAAGTGCCACAAGTTCCTTTCCGGTACGTCCTGCATGAAGTGATAACAATTCACTCGCATTATTACGTGCAAGCATTATATATTTCATCATATTACCCTTCTGACGATACAGCACATGAACCGCATGACCGCAATGTTCCTTTAAAAGTTCACTTATTATCTCCTTGTCGGGTATATCATCTGCCAGAAAAATATTTTTCGGTATATCCATACTTTCAGAATAATATTGTACAAGAAAATCTTCAAGCATCTCATCATCAGCAGATACACCTTCAAAAAAATATGAATTTTTATCTACCAGTCTTCCGTTTCTGTAAACTATAACAGAAACAGCTGTTCCTACCATATTGCTTACTGTCGCTACTATATCGCTGCTGGCTATATCAGAATCTATTATTTTCTGCGTCTGAGCTGCTTTTTGTATAGACTGTATTCTGTCTCTGAGTTTTGCAGCTTTTTCAAATTCAAGATTTTCTGACGCTTCAAGCATTTGCACCTGAAGCTTTTCAACAGACTCCTTGCTTCCTGATTTTATATATTCTATCGCCTGATCTATTATTTCTGAATATTCAGTTACAGAAATTTTTCCTGTACATACTCCGATGCACTGTTTTATATGATAATTAAGACAAGGTTTTTTATTTGCTACTGTACGACACGGAAACTTTTTCTTGCAGGTCGGCAGCATAAAAGCTTTATTTACCTCTGTTACAGTCTGTTTTGTAACAGACGGACTTACATACGGTCCAAGTATAGTACCACTTCCCGAAGGCTGATTTCTTGCAGTTATCTTTGGATACTGATCAGCTGATATATGGATATAATGATATCCTTTATCATCTTTTAAGAGGATATTATACTTTGGCTTATGCTGTTTTATCAGACTGCATTCGAGTACAAGTGCTTCATACTCTGTATCAGTTACTATAAAATCATAGTCATATACATTTTCAACCATCTTCGCTACTTTCGGAGTATGATCAGCTGATTCCCTGAAATACGATGTTACTCGATTTTTAAGGTTTTTAGCCTTTCCGATATAAATAATATGCCCCAGAGCATTTTTCATTTTATAAACTCCGGGGCTTGCAGTTAATTTTGAAGTTTTTTCACGAAGATAGGGTAAACGTTCATTCATAACCTATCATTCCTTAAACATTTCAGATTTTTGCATAAAAAATCTTCTCGCTTTTCCTCCAACTTTATTTTTATACTTCATAAGACCGAGTTTTTCAACAAGAATAGACGTTGCCTTGTGCGCTTTTTCTGTAAACTCCATTTCTATTTCATAATCACACTTACCAAGATAATAATTTACATCAAAATCAATAGAAAGTGAATCTGACGGTTTAATACTACATCTTTTTGTAACAAGATTTCCCTGAAGTGAAAAAGGTATCCACGCAAATTTTCCGTCTTTTAAAGTTATATCATTTGTAAGACTATCTATTTTTCTGCATGTTTCTATAGCTTCAGAATAATCTTTGGCAGATAAAACTGATTCTTTCATTTCAAGACTAAGTTCACTGCCGATCTGACGTACTCTAAGAGTCGTATGCCTGTCAAGCAGATAGTGATCATCTGTATCATAATAATAATTTATCTGCAGTCTTTCCCTGATTTCAAGATCGGGATATTTTTCTTTTATACGATTTATTATCCTCTCAAACTTTTCTTTGCTCACAAGAAATTTATATTCCGTTTCCAACATTTTCATCAACTCTCCACAAAATCAATCCAAAATTTCTCTCATATCGCTTATCGATGTTATTACCAGTTTTTCAAACTTTTCAGATATCATATCTGCAGTTTCCTGCACTTCTTTATGATTAAGCGGTTTATCCATTATTCCTGCTGCCATATTTGTCACACATGATATTCCACAAACCATCATTTTCATATGATTTGCCGCTACCGCTTCGCAAGCTGTACTCATTCCTACGGCATCTGCCCCCAATATACGACTCATCTTAACTTCTGCCGGTGTTTCATATTCCGGACCGGTAAACTGAAGATATACGCCTTCTTTAAGTTCTATTCCCGCCTTCTGAGCATTAAGTCGTATAATGTTGCACAATTTTTCATTATACACTGTACTCATATCAGGAAAACGCTCACCGAGTGAATCAATATTCTCACCCACAAGACAGCTTGGTACAAATTTTGCAATATGATCTGTTATAAGCATAAGATCTCCGGGTCTGAAATTTTCGTTTACACCACCTGCGGCATTTGTAACAAAAAGTACTTTAGCTCCCATCAGTTTCATAAGTCTTACAGGAAGAACAACATCATTTATATTATAACCTTCATAGAAGTGTACTCTTCCCTGCATTATAACAACCTTTACACCACCTATCTGTGCAAACACAAATCTTCCTTTGTGTCCTGCAACGGTGGAAACAGGAAA
The DNA here is from genome assembly GCA_015066745.1 of Ruminococcus sp. Taxonomy (GTDB): domain Bacteria; phylum Bacillota; class Clostridia; order Oscillospirales; family Ruminococcaceae; genus HUN007. The sequence continues at coordinate 25,853 of SVNW01000040.1, forward strand.
TCCTTTTATATCATTATATGAAATTACGGCTGATATTTCAAGCTTATCAGCAAGATGCCCCAATCCTGAACCAAGTATCAAAGCCACTTGTGGCTTAAAAGGAATTTTTTCTTTTATACTTTCAAAAATAGTATAAAGTCGTTCGTCCGGTCTCATAAATTAACCCGCCTTTCTTAATTTTTTACGATTTTTAAGGATTTCGTCCCTGCTTGTCTTTATATTTTCATACACATTATACATTTGAGAAACCTGTTCATTACCTATTTTCAGATTTCCATAGACAACAGATTCAAAGATCTGAACTGCTGACTGCATATCAACACCATACAGTCTGTATATATCACCCGCTATTTGTCTTATAGTAACAGCACTCTCTAATTCGGACATATTTTCAATCCTTTTGGCAATAAGCTCAACTGCTCTTTCAGGTTTTGCTTTATAAACTTTAATTTTGAAATACTTTTCGTAAAGTTTAGGATAAATATACTTTGCAAATATTATTATAAATATTATGAGCAACAAAGTGCCTACAGCAAGAATAACTGTCATGATATAGTCATACGATATCTTGTCATCAGCCATCTGAACCTGAGTTGGTTCAAATACTGTCCAGCCATATCCCGGAATAAAAAGTTCAGGATATGCATGAAGGTCCGCATCTGTTACTTCAATAAGTCCTGTATCAGGATTTGCCGTTTTAAGATGTATCCCTTCACAGTATCGTGCCGGAATACCGATATAACGTGCCATAAGAGTCATTGCTGTTGCATACTCACCGCATATACCTGTCTTTCCTTCAAAAAGAAAATATTCCATATTGAAGTTGTCAGGTCGCTCATATGAAAGATCATATTCAAAGTCATTAAGTTTAAAATAATCCTGTATATTATAAGCCTTTTCTATGACAGACTGTGACTTTTCCGTTGCTTTTTGCGCAAGTTCATCGATTTTGTCAGAACCTTTGGCTGTATAACGTTCCATATACATTTTGGCACTATCATAATCTGCTATATAAGCAAGCACTACTTCTTTTTCATCATCATTAAAATCATTTTCACAAACTATATTATTAAGTTCAAAAAGAAATTCATCATAGTTTTCAAAATTAAGATTTTTTATCATTTCAATAAATTTTTCTTCAAAAATAATACTTTGTGAATAATAATCTGCTGTATATTTTTTTACATGAACTGATTGATTGTAATATGTGTTATCATTACGAATAAATATCACATTACTGTCCTGCCCTGTATTAGGGTATTTATTTGTACCATAAATATTATTTACAAATGAAGGTACAAAATAATAAGTTGAATAATATCCGACATTTGAACTTATCATAGAAACTTTCTTTTGATAATCATACGAAGAAATAGTATTGTCAAGATTTTCAAAACCATATTTCTTTGCAAACTCCTCATCAGTATCAGAAGCTTTTACAACAGTATTATAAAAAAGAACAGGATTGATTTTCTGCTTATACGATTCTTCCTGTAATGTATCAGGATTGATCTCAGTTTCATATGACAATGATTTTTCAGTATTTGTAATATCTTTACTCCACGTATTTTTATCATAATCATACTTGCAAAATGTCTGATGTTTAAGGTTTATATTTTCTTCTTCGGACTTAAACTCATAAAGTCTGATATCTGAAAAATCAATATAAGTTTCTATAGATGTAGATGTATCTGACATAAGTCCGAGTCTTCCGAGCATATAATTGGTAAATGCATCTGATTCCAGCCAGTAGTTTATCCAGTCATTGTTTACATCTATATTTGGCTTAGGAATTACAAGTGCCAGAAAACAAGCACCGGAAAGAAAATAGACAATTGATTTTTTATATCCCTTATCCATATACAGTTTCTGATTTGGTTTTGTATTTAGCTGACGGCAATGTATCATAAGTGCAACGTACAGTACAAGAAGTGCCATAGCAAAGAAAACCGGTACCTGTTCACCTTCTTTTCTATAAAAAGCAAACGGTATGAGTGTTATCATAAATGTCCATGATATTCTGTAACGCACTGCTGAAAAATAATATACTGTTGACGCGATAAAAAAATTCATCGTAATAAAAGTTGCAATAATATATGAAAGTGAAAAATCAACGAGTGCCTGAGGAGATAAAAACCATATAAAAAAATCTATACTGCTTTTATTTTGCCCTGTCTTTATTGCAATAACTACAAGAATACATATTGCTACAAACGAACCTAAAACAGATATAAATCTCAATATCATTGATTTTTTTGCTATATAATCATATAAGGAAAAAGTAAGTGTCTGAAAAACAACAGTTATTATTGTAAAAGCCAATATATATTCCTTAGTATAATTATACATACATGAAACTATTATCATTATAGAAAGAGAAAGAGCAATAATATTTTTTAAAAATCCTTCTTTAATTGAATTTATCATATTGGTCCCCTTTCTACACATACTTTGATATACTGTGGTCGTTATTTATTATCCACAGATCAGAAAGAGTGTTTTTCATTTTTTTCACAAGACTTCCCGGCATTATAACTCTTGAACTGTCACCGTTAAGAGAAGTCTGCTCAATATTCTGTGCAAATTTTTGTGTACATCCGAGAGTATATACTATATTTACATTTGTTGATTTTACTCCCCCATTATTTTCTATATCAATTTCTCTTTCAGAAAAAGTTACTGATGCCATATCACCTGCAATCATTTCAACCTGTTCAGAAAATGAGACTGTCTCTTTCTTTACAACACCACCACGTACATATGAATATGTACACTCTATACCATGTTTAACACACAAAAGCAATAGTGCAAGAGAATTTTCAACTATCATCTGCTCTGATAACATCTTCTCTGTTTCATCTTCAAAACTTAATGTTTCAGAGTTATTTATTATGATATCAGGCAATGTTATTCCGGCTGATTCATCTTTACGAACAAAAAGCTTACGTCTTTTGGTTGATATTTTCCAGTTTATTTTTTTCAGGGAATCCCCCGGAATATATTCTCTGTACTCATATCCCGGAAAAGCTGATCTTCCTGCTACCGAATCAGTTGTATCATCTTCATCATTATCACAAAGTGTATTGTATATATTTCTTATGAGCTCACCCGAATCATCTATTTCCTTTATATCAGGGCGAATAAAAAGCTTGGTGCTGATATCATCATTTCTGTTTATCCTGAACTTGAATATTCCAAGATAATCTGTAATAAATATATTGTTTACAGATATATCACCTATTCCGCATATTTGCGGAATTATATCTGCTTTTATAGAAAGCTTCTTATTTTCAGACATAGAAAATCTGTAAATATTTTGTTCCAGACTTGCAAATCTTTTTGATATATCCAGGTTAAAACTGACTATAGGGATAGGTAAAACCGTATCTTTAGTAATATTCACGCTTAAACTTACAGGCTTATTTTTATCAACTATACTGTCAGGTGTGTTAAGTGAAAATGTCAGTTTGTTTTTTGTCATGCATGTAAGAATAAGCGAAAGGATCGGTGTTACTGTTATAAAAACCGTCATTATCCCACCTGCCTTCTTGTCAAAAAGCAACATATACATAACAGAAGAAATAAACACAATAAAATACGAAATTATAGCTTTCATATCTACCTCACTGAACCATTTCCTGACGTTGCATAGGAACAGGAAGTGTATTTAATATTCTGTTTACAAACTCTCCCGATGTATTATATTTTGTTTTTCCTTTTGCAGATAGTATAATTCGGTGTGCAAGAACACTTCCTGCTATATATTTTACATCATCAGGAACAACATAATTTCTGCCACTTATAAACGCTACTGCTTTTGCTGCTTTATAAAGTGCTATGCTTCCTCTCGGACTTACGCCAAGTGTCACAACTTCGCTGTCACGAGTACTTCTTACTATATCCGTAATATATTTTCTTACCTGAGGAACTACAGCAACTTTTCTTACTTCGTCCTGTAAATTTCGTATATCCTCAAGACTAAGCACTGCATTTTCTATAAAATAAACAGGATTTCCGAATTCTGTACGTTCGAGTATCTGCATTTCTTCTTCAGAAGTCGGATAACCCATATTTATCTTCATAAAAAATCTGTCCATCTGAGCTTCAGGCAAATGATATGTACCATACGTTTCTACCGGATTCTGTGTAGCAAGAACCATAAAAGGTTTTGGCAGAACATGAGTAGAACCGTCAAGACTTATCTGCCCTTCTTCCATTATTTCAAGCAGACTTGACTGAGCCTTAGGAGAAGCTCGGTTTATTTCATCGGCCAGAAGGAAATTGCATATAGCCGCTCCGGGCTTATATTCAAGTTCACCTGTAGTCTGATTTATCATCGTAAATCCGATTATATCCGAAGGCATAATATCAGGTGTCATCTGTATTCTGTTGAATTTTCCGTTAAGCGATCTTGAAAGAGACGCTATAAGCTGAGTCTTTCCCACTCCGGGAACGTCTTCTATAAGTATATGTCCTTCACACAAAAGTGCTGATATTAATTTTAATATTACATCTTTTTTTCCAACAATAACTTTTTCTATACTTGATGTAAGATTCATTATTCTCTGATCCATAAGTGTATTTCCTCTTTCTTATGTATTTTTAATAATAGTATTTATTAATTATATCAAAAAACAAATATTTTTTCAATACTGATTATAGTATTTTTTTCAAAAATAAAAAGGGACAGAATCGTGAAATCTCTGTCCCTGTGTTATTTATAAAATATTTATTATTAATCAAATTTAAGATTGAACGGATCATATCTCTTGTATGCTCTGTTATTCTTCTTGAGATCTTCTTCAGTTACCCATTCAAGAGTTTTTGCTTTGAATTCTTCTTCAAGTATCTCCCAGAGAAGTCCTTGTCTCTGTTCACCTTCGAGGAAATCGTCTCTTTCGAGTATGTCAAGACGCTGTATAACATAAATATAAAGTTTCTCTTCATCTTCAACTATTATCGGATCTCCGTTTACAACACACTCGTCAAAAATAGCTTCATTTACAACCTGTGAAGGATTGTATCCCTCTTCTTCTGAACCTTTGTAAATTATATTTTCATTTGCATAAGGGTCTTCTTCTGTTTCATCAGTTGATTCTTCAGTAGTTTCTTCTGATTCTTCAGTTGTTTCTCCGGTAGTTTCAGTAGATTCTTCTGTCTCAGAAGTTGTTTCTTCATTCACTTCTTCTTCATTTGCTTCTTCAGTAGTTTCCTCAGTTGCTTCTTCGGTTACAGTGTTATCTGCTGACTCCCCGTCTTCATTCTGCGCTTGTAAATGTTCTTCACTCTGAGCATCATTTTCTTGCGCCCCTGCATCACCTTCTGAAGTTTCTGCTTGTTCTTCCGCTTGAGCTGATATTGCTTCTTGAGTTTCTTCTTCACCTTCAACAGTTGTAGTTTCTTCTTCTGCTTCTTCATTTTCCGTTCCTTCATTATTGTCGGCAACAGTAGTAGTTTCTGCCGGTTCTTCTGTAGAAGACTCACCAGTTACTTCTGTTTCTGTGGATCCTTCGGTTGCTTCTGTAGTTTCTGCTGGTTCTTCTGTTGTTTCTGTTCCTTCTTCTGCAGTCGCTTCTTCTTCAAGTTTCTTTCTGTATTCAGAATACTCTTCTATAAGAGCATCAAAATCTTCACCGGCTTTTGCTCTCTTGAGATAATCATCAGCCATCTCTTTTATTTTCTTTTTACCTTCATCATCAAGTTCTTCAGACGCACCGTCTGTAAGATGAAGCTGTATCATTTTTACTCTTGAATAATTCCCTTCAAGGTAAGCTTTTATGTCATTGTCAGAATATTCAAACTCTCCGCCCTTATCATAGCATTTGTTGAAAACTTCTGTCTGCATATAATCAAATTCCATTATTTCTTTGAATGATTCCTTACCGATACCATTCTGCTCATAAACCTCAGAATAGTATGACCACATCATATCTACCTGATCGTTTATCTCTTTCTTTTTTGCTTCATCGATCTCAAGTCCAAGTTCCTTGAACTTCTTTTCAACAGCAAGGTGTATTCTTACGTTCTGAGTAGCCTGATCATTTACCCAGTCAGTAAAGTTCATATTTTCAATAGTTTTTGTTTTCAGAAGTTTTGTATCTGCGACGTCAAGATTTTCATCTTCCTCAGTAAGCTTTGTTATAGCTTCGTTGTAAGCCTGTGTCTGATAGAAAATGTATACACCGGCATTTACTTTCTGATCGCCGTATTCCACTATCCATGATGTTGACTCACCACAACTTGTAGCAGCAAACATCATAGTAACAGCTGTAACCGCCGCAATCAGCTTTTTATAATACTTCTTAAGAGACATTTCTTATTCCTCCGAACAATATTTTTTTCATATACTTACTTATTATACAATATTTCTTTCAATAAGTCCATACATCAAAACGAATTTTTTTAATTTTTTTTAATTCATCACATATTTTTCAAAATGCTCCCTATAAATTCATTATAATATACTTCACCTGATACAGTATAACTCAATTTATAAAAAAATACAATATAACTGTAACTTTTTTATAAGCAATAATTAAAAAAAAAGATTATGAAAGTACTTTATATATCGTAAAAATTATGCTATAACCCGAGTTTTACACCTAAAACGAGCAAACCACGCATATACGTGATTTGCTCGTTTTTACTTTGTTATTGCAAAATTGATGCTTTTTATGTATTTGTTTAAATTCTCCTGTTTGACATTTGCATGAATAAATTGTCCACCAAAAATATTTTGAAGTTTAATTAGGTCTTCGATAGTTTCATTATTATCAGAAATGAGTAATGAACTGTACTCGTTTCCTTCTTCATCTTTCTTAATGATATATTCATTGTT